>JBCDDR010000041.1:0-15242 GCA_039180205.1 Pseudomonadota bacterium
ACCCCGCTGACCGACCGCGACGGCCCCGAAGCCGCGCCGACCCCGTCACCCGATGGCAAGCTCATTGCCTATGCTGGCTATGACGACGATGTCAAATCCTACCAGATGACCAAGCTTTTCCTCATGGATGCCGATGGGAAAAACCAGCGCGCGCTGACCGCTGAGCTCGATCATGGGATCGATGAGATCATCTGGGCATCGGATGGCAAGTCGATTTATGTCCAAGTGGAAAATGCGGGCGCGATCGACGTCATGGAGGTCACCCTTGATGGGAAGGCACGTAAGCTGTTCTCAGGCATTGGCGGCACCTCGATCGGTCGCCACTACGCCGGGGGAAGCTTTACCGTGTCCAAGACCGATACCCCGGTTTTTGCCTATACCGCAGGCTTTGCCGACCGGCCTGCGGAGGTTGCCGTTAAATCCGGTGCAAAAGATGCGCGCGTACTGACGGCGCTCAATGATGATCTATTGACCTATCTCGATATGGCGCCGATCGAAGAGCTGAAGGTGAAATCTTCGGTAGATGGTCGCGAGATTGAGGCGTGGGTGGCACTCCCGCCCGGGTTTAAAGCCGATGGCAGCTTCCCGATGGTGCTGGAAATTCACGGCGGGCCGTTTACGATGTATGCGCCTTTCTTCGCCAGCGAAATTCAGCGATATGCGGCCGAGGGCTATGTCACGCTTTACGTCAACCCACGCGGTTCCACCGGATATGGTGAAGATTTTGCGCAATTGATTGACCGCGCCTATCCCGGTGACGATGTCCAGGATCTGATGGATATGGTCGATCTTCTCGTAAAGAAAAACTATGTCGATGAAGACCGCCTGTTCGTAACGGGTGGATCGGGCGGCGGCATCCTAACCGCCTGGATTGTGACCAAAACGAACCGGTTTGCCGCAGCCGCATCGGTCAAGCCTGTAATCAACTGGATGACCATGGCGCTGGCCGCCGACATTGGCCAATATGTGCGCCGTCATTGGATCCGCGAGGACCCATGGACCAACCCCGAAGCCTATCTCAAATTTTCGCCGATCTCGTATGTTCACCAGGTGAAGACGCCGACGCTGATGATGGTGGGTGAAGAAGATTTCCGCACCCCTACGTGGGAAGCGGAGCAATTTTATACCGGGCTCAAAATGAATGGGGTCGAGACCGCTTTAATCCGCGTTCCCGGGTCATCACACTATATTGCGCGACGGCCAAGCCAATTGATCGCGAAAACCGATAACATTATGGGCTGGTTCAAAAAACACGATCCGGCGCATAAAAAAACGGATGGTGACAAGTAACGCGGGAACGGTCGGCAACAAATCGAGACGGGGCGGTTTGCGTAGAAAACTGGCTGGGCCGCCCCTCGCCGCTTCAGGCGGTGAATTAGCTCACCGGTTCCTCAGCCCGCAGATTATCGATTTCGCGCAAGAGCCATGCCCGGTGGCGCTCCAGAACACGAAGGCGCTCAGCGTCGATCTCAGGTTCTTCCGCGAGCGACGCCGACCAGGCCTCCATCACGTGGATCTGGGTTTGTAACCAGTCATGAAGTTGCGATTTGGATACGGGTAGGCACATAGATTTGTCCTTCTTTCGTTTTCGTTTCCATGCCTGACCAAAAGGCGTGGTGCTCATTTGATCAAAAGGCCTGGGTCCAGGCGACGCCGAGCTTGAAATTGCGGCCAGGTTGACTCACCCCGGCGTTGACGATCTCAAAGTCGGCATCGGTAATATTGTCGACACCGAGGTCGAGGCGAAGCCCGTTCAGGATGCCTTCGGGAGGTTGCCAAACCGCATAGACGTCGCTGAAGACGAAACTGTCGCGCACTTCGAGGGGATCGTTTACTTCGGTAAAATCATCAGCAACTGTGACCCGGGCGCCGACCCGCAGGCCCTGGCTCTGCCACTTCAGACCCCCATCGAGGAAAAGCGTATTTGGCGTGAGGACCCCTTCAAGGAATTCGCCAGTATCCTCGTCAACCCCATCGATGGCAGTGAAGTTTCCGCGCAAATACATCCATGGCGCATTGTAGGAAAACTCAACTTCAAATCCTTCGATAGTGGCGTTGGCGATGTTGATATTCTGGCTGAAATTGCCGAATGCCGGCCCGGTGCCGCAGGGCGCGAATTGAGCTGCAAAGGGGCTGAAGCAGCCGGCAGGCGTCGACACATCCAACCCGATCAGATTGTCGACGTCGGAATTGTAATAGGAGGCTTTCGCCGTAAGTCGGTCGCCTTCGCCGACGACGCTGTCAAAGTTGACACCGATGCCCACCTCGTAGGTATCGGAGGTTTCGGCCTCAAGGTCTGGATTTTCAATGAAGAGGTTCGAGACAAATCGTGGACCAAACGGACCTGGCGGGGCTGTCAGATCGGGGATTGCGAAATGCTGGCCGTCGGCAAACGCTTCGTTAAATGAGGGCGCGCGAAACCCCTGGGCGTAGTTCCCGAAGAGAAGAAGCTGGGGAACCGGTTTATAGGCGACGCCCACCTTGGGCGAGACTTCGTTCTCATCGATCATGAAAGTGCCACCAGGTTGATCGGTCTCGAAACTATCGAAGCGGACCCCCGGTATGATCGAGAAAGTCCCGGGGATTGGCCCCAGCGACGCAAAGTCGATTTCGGCCTGGATAAAAGCACCAAAAAACTCGGTTTCAGCGTCGGGCACGCCACCGCGTGAGCCGTCAACGGTTTCGGTGTCGGTTCCCGTCTGCTGATCGAGGTAATAGTCACCGCCATAGGTTAAGGTGATATCGATATCGGGCGTCAGCATGAAGCGAGACCGGTTATCGACCGAGACCCCGAACGTTTGAACCGTTCGGTCCGTCAGGCGCGGATTTTCAACCTCATCTTCCTCGACTTCATTCTCGCTGAAATAGCCGACGACGTTAAGGTCGATGAGGTTGCTGTTTGCGGGCGCATACCGAACGCCACCTTGAACGGTATTGTTTGTGACATCCCGGAATACGAGTTCATTTCCGGGGCCGGCAATATTCACGCCCTGCGGGTTTTGCGGGTCGGTCGAATCCGATCCATACCGGATGTAACTGGCAAACAGCTCGAGCCCTTGCGTGGGTCGCAGAGTGATCTTGGCCAAGGACGAGAGGATTTCATCATCGGCGGGGAGCGTGTCACCACTGCCGAGTTCGATATCGCCTGAGTCGCGATAAGTCAGGTGACCTACCAGGTCGATCAGGCCATCGTCAGATTGATAAACCCCGGTTGCCCCGAAACGAAACTCTTCGTTGACTGATTGAAACCCGCTCGACAGCCGGTACCCGAAACGCTCACCACGTTCGAGAAAATCATCCGCGGTGATGGTGCGCGTTGCGATCACACCGCCAAGGGCACCCGACCCATAAAGCGCTGACGTTGGGCCACGTACAACTTCCACAGCCTTTACGAGCTCAGGGTCAACAAAAAACCGACCATCATGGCCGGAAACAAAGCTCTGACGCGCACCATCAAGAAAGATCAAGACGCCGTCGCCGGTTAAACCCCGCACCGTGGGTGCATCACCTGTCCGGCGGGGCCCGGAGTCGAATTGAACACCTGGAATCGCCTGGAAAATCTCGGCAAGCGCGGATGGATTAAAGTCAAGAACGCGCTCACGCTCAATAACCGTTACCTGACCAGGATAATCGAAGGCAGGAATCTCATTCCTCGTGGCAAAGATCGACATTTCGTCAAAAAAGCTTTCGCTATCTTCCAAAACATCTTCAGACGGTGGTGCCAGCGCAGTCGTTTGCGCCTGCGCTTGCGCTAGGGCGAAAACGCTACATGCAGACAGCATCCCACCAAGCTTCAACCACCAGCGCCAATTGGGTTCGGTTCGCGGGGCCGGGTCGGTTTGTTGGATTGAGGACGGTTGTCGCGGCATTTTTACGCTATCCCGCACGGACAATATTTTTTGAGCAGACATACAGGCTCACCTCGGTTACGTTGCGATTGACTCGCAAAAGCATTGGCACTGCGTGAATGCAATTGCAAGTGATTTTCAATTACGCTATGCAATGATCATCACAAAATATGTTCCAGCCGCCTGACAACCGCTTGGGCACCCAACTTGGAACGCCACAGACCGTCAAAAAGGGTCGATTGAGGAGAGACAAGAATGGTTCGAAATATCTGCTTTGCTGCCATATCAGCATGTGCACTTGGGGCATGCACGACCGCAAACGTTGCCGAATATGGCGCCCCTCAGAATGGGCCTCAGGTCGCGAGCTCATCATCAATCGGAAGCCCGCCGTTCGCAGAAGATGCGGCGGTAAGTGAGCGTGACCGCCAATCGATTCTTTCGATGGCTGGCAATTATCAGGTGACGTTTGAGTTTACAGAAACCGTACCCTTCATTCCCGGTTATGAGCTGAAAGATCCGAAAGTTTCGGGCGGCCACGAAGTTGTTCGCGTTGTCGAAGACCGGGGGAACTTTATCAGCCTTCAACATTTACTTGTCGTCGGCGATCCATCGGAGCCCTTCGTCGTAAAGCATTGGCGGCAGGATTGGCAGTTTGAGCCCGAAAAAGTGCTGACGTTCGTTGGTGGTAACGCGTGGGCCTGGAAACAGGTCGACCCGGAAAACCAGCGCGGCCGCTGGTCGCAAACCGTTTATCAGGTTGATGATGCCCCCCGATATGGCGCAGTGGGCGAGTGGACCTATCGCGATGGGATTGCCGAATGGACACCGCCGAAAGCGTGGCGTCCGCTCCCCCGGCGCGACATGACCACGCGCGATGACTATCATGCCATTGACGCGATGAACCGCCACACGATCACCGCATGGGGTTGGGTCCATGAACAGGACAATTCGAAACTCGTTCTGACCGGAAGCCCCAAAGCGCTGGTCCGCGAGGTCGGCGTGAATACCTATCGCAAGTTCGAAGATTTCCCGGTCTCCGCCGCAGATGACTATTGGGCCGCGACGGCTGACTTTTGGGCCGGCGTTCGAGCCGCGTGGGCGAAAATCGAGGCGGATAATTCTCAGTTTGCCATCAAGATCAAGGGCGAGACTGAAGCGCTCTACACCCCGCTTCTTGAACTCGCGCAAGCCGTCAAAGCGGGCGACCGGGCAACTGATGATGCGATTGCGGAGGCGCGCCGCGTGATCGCGCGGTTTGTAACGCCCGACATCGGACCACTCGAAGCCCGCCTTCGCCCCACAACGGCACTCGCGGCGGCTGAATAAACCCATCAATTCCCAGAACGCAAATTATCACGGTCTCTCCACGTAAACTCACGGCGATGGCATCTGTCATCGCCGTTTTTTTGTTGAGTGCTGTGCCCGCATTTGCCCATGTCGGGTTTCTGCTTCCCCACGCTTTCCGCGTCGAACCTGGTCAAACGACTGGCGCCATCGCCAGTTTTTCCGATCATTTTCCGGCGCCGGAGATCGCACTCAAAAGTGCGTCGTTCGCTATCGAGCAAGCCGACGGTGATCTGCTCGAATGGGATAAGATCACGCCCCACCACACAGTGACCGTTTTGGAAACCGCCATTAAATCGCCCGGTATTTATCGATTGTCGAGCGGAGAACGCCTCGGCCGAAAGGGAAAAGTGGCACTGATCGACGGGAAATGGCAGATCGCGGGACGCGATGGCGTCGCGATTGAGGATTTACCCCCCGCGACGACGATCGCGGCGTCTCAGACGGCGACCGTGTCCGATACCTATATCGTCGCCGGGGATACGCCATATCCACAGGAGTTGATGACCGGAGAACGCCTTCGCCTGAAGGCGGTTGCTTCAGCCGAAGGGCTCGGCATCGACCGGTCTATCGTGGTTCAAGTCTTGTTCGATGATAAGCCATTGGTCGGGGCGAAGGTCGAACTTATTGCCCCCTTTACGATGGAAACCGATGCGCCCGCGAAGGTCATAACCGATGAGAACGGGCAGGCAGCATTCACGCCATTGCGGCGAGGCCCGCATGTGTTGTTGGTGCGCCATATTGCCGACGCACCGCCAGATGCCCAAACCTGGGTGCGGAGTTATTCGACAACTCTGACATTTCCGGTGGAATAACGTTTGAAAGATTGATCAGACTTACCCAAGCTCGAGCCACGCAACTGCGTTCGGCGGGCATGTGATCTGTTCGCTGCCAATTTCCACACCCTGCGTGAGGAAGAGCGGTTTCACCACCGTTGTCCCCGAGATCGGAAGATGGGCGGATTGATCGCTGATATTGAGGACGACCAGTATATCACCGCTGTCATGCCTGCGGATAAATGCCAGGAAGGGTTCATCGACGTCCAGTAGCTCCAAGGCCCCTTCTCTCAGGGCCAACCGATCCTTGCGGAGGGCGAGCATTTTCCGCGCATGGCTAAGGACAGAGCCGGTGGCCGCTTCCTGCAGGTCAATCGCACGTTCAGCATGAGCCGCGGGAACGGGTAGCCATGGATCACTTGTGGAAAACCCCGCGAACGGCGCGTTTGCCCGCCAAGGCATTGGCGTACGACAGCCATCCCGGCCGAGGGTTTCGGGCCAGTTGGTAATCGCTTCAGGGTCCTGCAAAAATTCAAAAGCCACATCGGATTGCGGCAGGCCCAATTCTTCCCCCTGATAGAGGAAAATCGTTCCGCGAAGCGCGATCAAAAGCCCCAAAAAGAGCGTCGCATGGCTTTCATTCGCCGTTGCGCCGCGCCACCGGGTAATGACGCGAGGGGTATCGTGGTTCGAAAACGCCCAGCTCGGCCAGGCGCCTTTTCCGCCCTCTTCCCAAATCCGAATGGGTACACGAAGCTCTTCCGCCGTCACCTTTCCGTCAAGGTACAGATATGAGAAATTGTAGGCGGTATGTATCAGATCTGGTGCATTTGTATAATCTACCGAACGTCCGGTCGGATTCTCCTCAAATACCTCCGCGACTGCAAAACGCCCCGGTTTTTCATCAAGTTCCGCACGCAAACGCCGCAAAAAGGCCAAGGTATCCGGATGATTGATGTCCTTTTCATGGAGCTGCATATAGTAGGGCTTGACCGCGGATTGATCTTCATTTGGGGGATTGTCACTAAATTCCGGATCGCAAGTGTAAAAATTCACCGCATCAAGGCGGAGACCATCCACCCCTCGATTGAGCCAGAAACGCGCCACATCAATGAGCGCATCTTGAACTTCGGTGTTACGGATATTGAGATCGGGCTGGCTCGCCAAAAAATTATGGAGGTAATACTGCCGGCGACGCGTGTCCCATGTCCAAGAGGGTCCGCCGAAAATACTCTGCCAATTGTTTGGCGGCGACCCATCGGGTTTGGCATCTTTCCAGATAAACCAATCGGCTTTTGCATTATCCCGGCTTGATCGGCTTTCCACAAACCAAGGCATCTGGTCTGAACAGTGCGAATTGACCTGGTCGATGATAACCTTCAGGCCCCGCTCGTGGGCCCTTTCAACCAACACGTCGAAATCGGCAATCGATCCGAATTGCGGATCCACGTCGGTAAAATCACAGACGTCATATCCGAAGTCTTTCATGGGCGAGCGGAAGAATGGGCACATCCAAATCGCGTCAACGCCCAGATTTGCGATATAATCAAGTTTGTCAGTAATCCCGGGAAGGTCGCCAATTCCATCGCCGCGCTGATCATAAAAGCTGCGGGGATAGACCTGATAGACAACAGCTCCCTTCCACCATTCTGACATCAGAACACCCCAAAATATTTTGTTGTTTTTTTCAAAAGTCGTTTTGATCGACGTCGATCTGCGATCAAAAAAAGCTTTCAGTTGATTCTGAATTCGATATACCCCAGAAAGAAAGGAACATAACGAAAAAAAACGAAAGACACGACGATGTTATGTCCTGTCATCTTTGGGGAAGGCCCGTGAACGATTTCCAGTTCGGATTGAGCGCGCTCGATAGCATTATTGTGGCTGCCTACCTGATTGGCACGATGGCACTCGGGCTGTGGCTCGGGCGAAAAACCAAGGGCACTGACGACTTTTTCCTTGCAGGCCGTTCGATGATCTGGCCGTTTATCGGTCTCTCGCTATTCGCCTCAAACATCTCAAGTCAAACGCTGATAGGCCTTTCGAGCGATGCCTATCGGACGGGCATTTCCGTCTTCGCCTACGAGTGGATGGCGGCGATTATTCTGCTTGTGTTCGCCATGTTCTTCCTGCCGCTCCTTCTGCGCTCGCGGGTATATACGATGCCCGAGTTTCTGGCGAAACGATATGACGGGCGCGCACGTGTCTATTTGTCTGCACTGACGTTGTTTTTGAATATTGTGGTCGATACCGCCGCTGCGCTCTACGCTGGCGCGCTTGTCTTGCAGATGGTTTTCCCCGGCATTCCGCTGTGGCAAAGTATTGCTTTTCTAGCCTTGTTCGCGGGGATTTATACCATGGCGGGTGGGCTGGCCGCGGTGATTTATACCGACGCGATCCAGGCCGTATTATTGCTGATTGGATCGACCGTTATCGCCGTTGTGGCTTATAACGCGATCGGGGGGTGGGATGCGCTTACCGCCGCCGTTCCACAAGAGAAATTAAGCCTGGTCCGGCCCCTCGGTGATGACGGTGTCCCCTGGCTGGGGCTTATTACCGGTGTTCCGATTTTGGGCTTCTACTATTGGGCGACAAACCAGACGATTGTCCAGCGCCAGCTCGCCGCAAAATCACTCGCTCACGGCCAATGGGGGGCAGTGTTTGCCGGTGCGCTTAAACTGATCCCGCTTTTCATTATGGTTCTGCCGGGTAGTTTCGCAATTATCCTGTATCCCGAGCTTGAGGATCCAAATCGGGTTTTTCCGCTGCTGATGTTCGACCTGTTGCCAGCCGGCTTACTCGGTCTTACGCTCGCGGGCTTTATCGCTGCGATCATGTCGGCAATCGACAGTGCGCTCAATTCAGCCTCAACGCTCGTCACCATGGACTTCATAAAGCCAAATCGACCGAACATGACTGACGCGGGGCTGGTTCGCGCGGGGCGGATCACGATGATACTATTCATGGTGTTCGCAATGGTGTGGGCACCGCAGATCGGACAATTTGGTTCGCTGTTCCAGTATTTGCAAACCATGTTTTCCTATCTCGTACCACCTGTCGTGGCGCTATTCCTCGTGGGGGTATTCTGGCGCGGGGCGAACAAAAAAGGGGCCTTCGCGTCAATCCTTGTCGGGTTCGGGCTGGGGTCTTCGCTATTTGTCCTCATTGTGATCCAGGGGATTTTTTCGCTCCATTTTCTTTATGTCGCGCTGGCGATCTTCCTCGCCTGTGCGGTCACGATCATTGTGGTTAGCTTGATGACCGGCTGCAATGCCCCACACGAGGCGGAACGCATTGAGGCACTCTGCTGGTCGCCAAGTGTGCGTGACGCCCAGCGTGCCGAGGCGGCGACGCGGCCACTGTGGCAACGCTTCACTTTCCAGGCGTCGCTGGTGCTCTTGGCGATTGCGGCGCTTTTGGTTGCGTTCTGGTAACCGAGCCCTGGATCCACGCAAACAAATGACTGAACGAACGACGAAGATAAGCGCCGCGATATGAGCTTAAACCGACGACAACGAGAGATCATTCGCATAGCCAGCGAGGCAGGGGCCGTGATTGTCGACGATCTCGCGGCGCATTTTCGTGTCACACCGCAGACCATTCGCCGGGATATGAACCTGCTCAGCACCCGCAACCTGCTCGAACGGTTTCATGGCGGGGCACGGCCGCCGTCGCCCTCAGAAAACACCCAGTATGATATTCGAAGGCGCACCATGGCCGCGCAGAAAAAGGCGATTGCCCGCGCCGCCGCCAACCAAATCCCCAACGGCGCATCGTTGTTCATTACAATCGGCACAACTACCGAGGCGGTTGCCCAATGCCTGATCGGTCACCGGGATTTACGGGTAACCACAAACAATCTGAACGTTGCGGGTATGCTCGCACAGCAGACCGATTTCGAGGTGCTTGTGACAGCAGGGATCGTGCGGAACGAAGACAATGGAATCGTTGGACAATCGGCAATCGACCTGTTCGACAGCCTGCGGGTTGACTATGCCATCATCGGGATTTCGGGCATCAATCTGAACGGCGAACTGCTCGACTTCGACTTTCGAGAGGTCCGGGCGGCACAGACGGTTGTACGCAATGCCGATAAGGTTTTCTTGGTTGCCGACAGCTCAAAGGTCGAGCGGAAGGCCATGGTACGGATGGGTCATTTTCGCGACCTGGACATGCTGTTCACCGATGAGCCACTCCCCTCTGAGCTGGCAACGATTGCGGATGAAGAGCGGGTTGAGGTCAAGGTTGTCGCCATACCGTAAGGTTGAAAAGGCTTCGATCAGGTGAAAACGCCCCTCGGCTGAACTGAGTGTACCGCACTGATGGCGCCATCATGCCCCGGCCTGGTCGTCAGTACAATTTCCGGTGCGATACGTTGATGGCCATCACGACGTCATCACTTTTTCGTTTTCGTTCGAAAATTGATGTTTCTTTTCGTTTCTTGCGCGATAGAGTTGTACGCTAACCAAAATGAAAAGCTCGGCATGCAATTCGTGAAACAGGCACTTTATGACGTCGCGATCATCGGGGGCGGCATCAACGGCACAGGGGTGGCGCGTGATGCTGCTGGCCGCGGCCTCAAGGTGTACTTGTGTGATAAAGCTGATCTCGGGGGCGCGACCTCATCAGCGAGTACAAAGCTAATTCACGGCGGTTTGCGGTATCTTGAGCATTATGAATTCAGGCTTGTGCGCGAGTCGCTGCTTGAGCGCGAGGTACTCCTAAAAGCGGCACCCCACATCATCTGGCCGCTCGAGTTCATCCTGCCTCACTCAAAAGATATGCGGCCAAGTTGGATGGTGCGCATGGGCTTGTTTCTGTACGATAACCTTGGCGCGCGCGAAACGCTTGGCAACTCGCGGCGGCTCTCATTGCGCGATGAGGCGGTCGGCGCGCCCCTAAACGAAAATTTTCGAACAGCTTTCTCCTATTTTGATTGCTGGGTACAAGACAATCGGCTCGTCATCCTGAATGCACAGGATGCAGCCAGCCGCGGCGCAACGATACGACCGCGAACGGCATGTCGGCGTGCCGAACGCAACGGCGATGTCTGGGATCTCGCGCTGGAAACGCCGAATGGCACTGAAACGGCGAAAGCTCGCGCGGTGATCAATGCCGCTGGTCCCTGGGTGAACATTACCGGCGACACGATCGACAGTACCCGTTCGTCGGACGTCATCCGCCATGTCAAAGGCAGTCACATCGTGACCAAGCGTCTTTTTGATCATGACTGCGCATATCTGTTTCAAAACCCCGACAAGCGCGTTGTTTTCGCGATCCCCTATGAAAAAGACTTTACGCTGATCGGCACGACCGACGTTGATTATGATGGTGACCTTGGGGCACCGCAGGCGTCGCCTGAAGAGATTGATTATCTGTGCGAAGCGGTCTCGCGCTATTTTGCCAAACCCGTCACATCGAAAGATGTCGTATGGAGCTATGCCGGGGTGCGACCGCTGCACGGGGATGAAGACGAAAATGCTTCGAGCGTGTCGCGGGACTATAAAATCAGGCTCGATCAACCCGATGGGAAAGCCCCCCTTCTCACGATCTATGGTGGGAAGCTGACCACGTTTCGCAAGCTCGCCGGCCATGTGACCGATCGGTTGCTGCGCGCGCTTGATATCGAGGGCGAGGAGTGGACGGAAACAGCCGTTTTGCCGGGGGGAGATTTTCCGGGGGCTGATTTCGATGCTGCGCTCCGATCATTTCAATCGCATCACCCATGGCTGCCTGAGGAGTTGGCTTGGAGGCTGGTCCGTAATTATGGAACCGCTGCCGAACAGATTATTGGCGATGCAACCTCGCTTACCCAGCTTGGTCGCCATTTTGGCGCTGACGTTTATGAAGCTGAGATCGCGCATGTCATCGAGCATGAATGGGTGCGCGAAGGCGCCGACTTTTTGTGGAGGCGTTCAAAACGCGGCCTGGTTCTGACGGATGAGCAGCGCGCCGATATCGACGATTGGGTGGCCCAACACGTCCCCGAAACCCTAATTGAACAGAATTTGGAAATTGTCACGGCAGGCGAAACCAGCCGGCAATCAACGCGCAGCGCGGACTGAGCCGTAGGCGCAAAACCTTTGGGAGAGGATAGGATATGAAGAGCTGTTATCTGAAGATACTGCTCGGAGCGGCGTCGTCAATGGTGTTAAGCCATGCCGCACTGGCACAGGAAGCCGATGATCAGGACGCTGAGATTTCCGCGATCGAAGAGGTGATCGTTACTGGACGTGCTGGTGGAGCACCCGTAACGCAATTTGAATCATCGGTGTCAATCACAACGTTTAATGAAGAGAAAATCCGCGAAGCAGGCGCTTTGACGCTTTCGGACTTATTCGCCGAAGTTCCGGGTGTCTGGGCTGAAACCTCGGGTGGTGAGGCGGCATCGAACGTCTTCGTTCGCGGCATCCCGGCGCCGGGGCAGTTCCTCTTTTCCAAAATTCACGTTGATGGCCTGCCAGTATTTGAAGAACACGGAATCGGTTTCTTAACACCGGACGGTATGTTGCGGGTGGATGAAACGATTAGCCGGGTTGAGGCGGTTCGCGGGGGCTCGTCGAGCATTTTCGCATCCAATGCGCCAGGCGGCATTTTCAACCATATCACAAGGCGCGGGACAGACACTCCCGAGGGCATCTTGAAAGGCGAATATGGTAACTTCAACCGGTTCCGCGTTGATGGCTTTTACGGCGGACCGATCGCAGAAGACACATTCGTTTCGATCGGCGGGTTCTATCGGGTCGCAGACGGCGTTCGTGATCCTGGCTTCCGCGGCGATGAAGGTGGTCAACTGCGCGCAAGCCTGACCCGGCTGTTCGATGGCGGCGATATCACTGTCACCGGTGGCTATGTAAATGAGCGCAATATCTTTTATTTGCCGATCCCTCTCGACCTTGATGACAGCGGCGATTTGACCAGTGTGATTGGCCTCGACGCAAATTTTGATACGCTCGTCAGCGATGACTCGCGTGTGTTGAATTTCATCATGCCCGCTGGAGAACTCGAGCAGTTCGATCTCACCGACGGGATTCACAACGAGAACTTCAATGTGGGGATCGAGTTGAATCTCGAATTCAACGAGTGGGTCATCAGTAACAAGTCACGTTTCGTTTCCGGGTTTGTGCAGTTTAACACCCAGATCGCACTGGACGTGGAAGATGGCGCCGTTTTCCTGGAAGGCCGCCTGGCCGAATTGCAGGGGCGGATTGCGTCGGGTGAATTCACCGGAACGTCCGATGAAGCGTTCAACGACACGACGAGCCTGGCCGTTGAGTTTGTGAACGGGTCACCTTTCGCGTTCAATCCGCCTGGTACTGATGCGGGCGGAAATAACGGGAATGGCCTGATCGGGACGAGTATTTTCTTCGCCACCCGAAGCGAGTTTGAAAACTTCCAGAACGACCTGCAGGTTGGTCGGGAATTCGATCTGTTCGGCAAACACAATCTGACAATTGGCTTTTATGCGAGCGTGTACAGCATTGACCAAACGCAGTTGTTTTCGTCGAACGTCCACGAAATTGACGGCTCACCGGAAAATCTGGAAATTCTCGCATTAAATGACGCCGGGGAAACCGTTGGTACGGTGACCCAGGGATCATTCGACAACTTCGGCGGCGGCGCGTTCGAAAACTATCTCGGTGATGGCGATGTTTTTGCGATTTACCTCTCGGATGAGTGGGCAATCACTGACAAGTTAAGGCTGGATCTCGGCTTTCGCTATGAGGCGATTGAGATTGATGGTGCCGTTGAAACGCCAGGCTCCTTCAACCTGAGCGACGACAATCCCCTGCTTGCCGATGGGGCGCTCCCCACGCTTGCTGATAATGACATCATCAGCGGTATTGGCATTTTCAACCCCTTCCAACAAACCTATGGCGAGTTCTCATATTCGTTTGGTGTGAATTATGAAATTACCGAATCGATCGCCTTTTACTCGCGGGTGAGTGATGGCGCGCGGACACCGACCATGGATGACCTGGCCGTGGGAACTCTCACCGCGCTCGGGCTGCTGGCAGATGGAACAATCACCGGTACCGTTGACGAATTCCTTTCAGACAACATTCTGGTAAATGATATTTTTCAGGTTGAAGGCGGGTTCAAAATCTCACTGCCGTACATCGAAGCGTTCGTCACTGGTTTCTTCTCCAGCTTTGATGATTCCACGTTCTCAGAAACCGTTGAGCTTACGCCAGGGGAATTCGCGAACATCACATTGGTCCAAAGTTCTTCGACCCTTGGGATTGAAGCGGAAGCGCAGGTTGGCCCATTCTATGGCTTTTCTTTGAATGCGAAGGGCACCTTTCAACGGCCGGAATTCAATGACTTTGCCTTCTTGACGCCGCTACCACCAGGAGTTGACCCTGGGTCGATTGGCCCTGGAGATGTCGCCGGCAATGATGTGAACCGGATTGCAGGTCGAATTATCAATATCCGCCCCAAGTATGAGTTCTATGTGGACTATCTCGAAGGTTTCGCGGGCTCGGTCTTTGTCGATATCATGAACGTGGATGATCGCTTCTCCGACCCTGCCAACACCATCATTCTGCCTGGCTTCACAACACTTGGCGCCGGGTTCACACTCAATTACGGCAGCAATCTCGAGTTGACGATCATTGCCGATAACTTGACCAACACAATCGGTCTTACCGAAGGGAACCCCCGGACGGATACCCTAGCCGGTCCTGCAGCAGCTGCAGATATCGCAACCTTTGCCCGGCCAATCGTTGGGCGTAACCTAAGGTTGAGCTTGGCTTATCGGTTCTAAGCCAACAATGAGAACGGCCTTGGGAGTGGGTATGTCTCATAGGGCCGTTTCCAACCCTCTCTCCATTGATCTATCCTGATATGGGCCATTTCCCCGCTATGCTCTTGGTGACCCCACCAGAGCGGCGGGGATTTTTTTCGCGAGCTGAACAAACGCGAACCCGACCTGCTGATGATCCGGTTTGACTTGACCGGCATGCCCCTTCGTAAGACACTTGCCCTCATCATGAGTAAAACTTTGGGGGTGATGTCGTGGGCTTGTTGAGTGAGAAAGAGGGCTTCCAGCGAATGGCTGTGGCCAAAGACATTCTCACACCGCACGAAATGAAAGAGATCATGGCGGTTGCCGATGAAAAGGCCAAACCGGGCACGGTAAGCGGTGCAAAACAGATCTCAACGATCCGGCGCTCAAAGGTCCATTGGCTGCGGAAGGGTGATGGCTATGGCTGGCTTTACGATCGCCTGTGGGGCGTTTCCAAAAAACTGAATCAGCAACACTTTCACTTCG
>JBCDDR010000042.1:0-14990 GCA_039180205.1 Pseudomonadota bacterium
AAAGCCGTCATTGGAGGCTACTTCATCGTCTGTCCGCTTTAGCGTTCGTTCATGGGTGGACCCTGGAAAGAAACCGACTGAATATCGGCTCCCTATTTGTTTAGTAGATTGAAGTTCATGCAGCCAGAGGCATCCCAATGGCAGCGCGGCCTTCGTCGACTTTCAGAGAGAAGTCGGTTCCGAGCCACTTATCGGCATCAGATGTGGTCAGAAAGGCGATAGCTTTGGCTACCCAATCTGGGGTGATGTGCGCATCCCAGGGAAGCTGGCTGACCGGATTGATGCCTGACGTTTTTATTCGCTTCATCATGTCTGTGGCAACGGTGCCGGGAGAAAGCCCAATCACACGGACCCCAAGGTGACTCGCTTCTTTATGGGCGACACCCGTCAAACGTACGACAGCAGCTTTTGACGCGCAGTAATGCGACCAGCCTTCGAGGAACGAATTGGCCGCTCCCGATGAGATGTTGACGATCGTGCCAAAGCCCTGTTCGGCCATGACCGGCATGGCATGGCGCAGCCCGTAATAGACACCCTTCACATTGACGTCGATCACGTCACTCCAGGCTTCGGGGTCACTGTCCATGATGCGCGCGATCGGATCAATAAGACCAGCATTGTTGACCAAGAGATCAATACGCCCGGTTGCCTCTTGTGCGCGGGCCACGAGTGCTGCAACAGCGTCCGATGATGATACATCGGTAGGCAGAGCGCTGGCTTTGCCACCAGACGCAGTTATTATATTTGCGATACGTATGATATCCTCCTCGGACCTCGCGGCGAGGAACACATGGGCACCGAGGTCTGCAAGGTGGCTGGCAGCCGCTGCCCCAATACCGCGCGACGCGCCGGTTATGATGGCTGTTTGTCCAGTTAGATCAGGGGATGTGGTCATTTTCATTTCTCCAATTCGGTGGGCCAATGAGGTCGATTTGTCTAGATGACACCGAGCAACGCCACCATGCTTTTTTTCCAGGCATCCAGCACTGGACCAGTCGTTGTCAGATGATGCGCCCGTGCAACGGTTTGTTGCCTGTCAGCGCTATACCGAGCGCGATCAAGTGAAGGTTGGACCTCCATAGCGTTGGCCTTACGCTGCCATCCATGCAAACCGAGCATCGACATCTGCATTAGCTTTGGCGAGGTGTGCTTGGGCGTCCGGTGCGGTTGTGGCCTCAACAACGATGACCTCGACTGAGGTCAGCCCGATAAAATTCATCAGGCCCGTCAGATAAGGCCGCAGGAAGTCATAAGCTTCAAGCGGGCCACCCGGCGCATAACCGGCGGCACCGTAAGACAAAACCAAATAGGTCGGACGGTCACTAACAAGCCCGACGAATGCCCCATCTTCATAACTGAACGTGTGCCCGATACGAATAATCTGATCGATCCAGGCTTTGAGGGCGGAGGGCACAGAAAAATTGTAAATCGGTGCTGAGATGACGATAGTATCAGCAGCTTTCAATTCGGCGATCAGCGTATCTGACTGTGCTGTTGCTGCTTTCAGCGCTTCCGACATGTCTTCTGGTGCTGTGTAGTAGCCTTTGATCGTCTCATCCGCGATGTGGTCAATTGGGTTTGCGATCAGATCGCGTTCGATGATGCTGGCCCCTGGATGCTGATCTGCAAGGTGGGTTACGACACGATCAGCCAAAGCACGGCTGAATGAGCCTTCTGTTTCAGAGCCTTTTGCAGCAACGGCTCGCGATGAACTATCAATGCGTAAAATTGTGGTCATGGACTATCTCCTCTTTGTCGAGATGAGTTTGATACAAGCGCACCTTGCGCGAAACCCTACGAAATAACATTCTATCGTGCGTAAAATGCATGAAAGATATAAGATGGATATTGACCTTCTCCGCACCCTTGTTGCTGTCGAACGCCATGGATCATTTGCGGCTGTGGCGCGGATAGAAGGTGTCGATCCGTCCTCGGTCTCCAGGCGCATTGCCGCGCTCGAAGACGCGCTTGACCTCCATATGTTCGAACGCACGACCCGGCGCGTGCGGCTGACCGAAGCGGGTCGCATTTATCTGGATCGGGTCACACCGCTCATTGACGGATTGGAAGAAGCAGCAAATGCGGCACGCGATGCGGTTGTCGAACCCTCAGGCCCTTTGCGCGTTACAGCTTCGGTGGCCTTTGGCGAACGTTGGCTGACGCCAAAGCTCGCATCATTCCACGCAGCCTATCCAAAAGTCGAGATCGAACTGCGTTTGACCGATGCTGTTGTCGATATTGTTGGCGAGGGGATAGATGTCGCTTTCCGTCTCGGGCCTGAAATCGAAGGTGCGCTCGTCGCCGCTAAACTCTTTGACACCCGATATAGGGCCGTCGCCGCCCCTTCATATCTTGAAGTAAGGCCGCGCCCCAAAGTCCCCGACGACCTTGCCGATCATGATGGAAATCTCTTTGCTTTGCCTCGTTTCGGGTCCTTTTGGCGGTTTCGCACGAAGCCCGGTGCGCCCATCGACGAGGTACAACCGCGCAGTGCCCTCACCATTTCCAATGCGCTGGCGATCCGGCGTGCGGCGCTTGATGGACTCGGTGTTGCGCTTCTTGCGGACTGGACGATCGACGAGGATGTCGCGAATGGACGCCTTATCGATCTTTTCCCCAACCTTAAAGGCAGTGCAACGCAGTTCGATACCTCCGCCTGGATCGTTTATCCTTCGCGCTCGTACGTCACGGCTCGGCTCAGAGCATTCATTGATCATCTGCGAGGCTTACAATCATCGCGATGATTTCAAAGAAACAGTCATGCGTTCGCAACACGGAATTCGGTAACTTTGGGAACGGAGCCGACATCCCTCGCACCCGCAACAAACGTCAGCAATGTCCCAATAGCTGCTGTTATGATCGATACAGCATATCTTTCTATCGGACAGGTGCTCAGATTCGTTCTTAGCTCCCCGCCCGCACCCGTGCGATGTAGGAGTCGATTTTTCTTCGAGGACGAGCAGAGGCGGATTGCCGTTGAATTTATGAATGCCTTTGGTCGAAGCTTATGCGAATCACGGGATGGTCGATTGTGAAAAAATTTTTCAACCCCTTTATCTTCAGCATCGCCGTCATGTTTGCGCTCTTCGCGCTCCCGATACTTCTTATGTTCTTCAGGTTCGAGCCGCGCGGATATGTTCAGCTGCGTGACCATAAAGTCATTCTTGCTGCGGCACACCGCGTCTCAGCACTTTCAGTTGAAGCCTGCCGAACGCGGAAGGCATTCGACCCGGCGGAAGCTGCCACCGGCGTTTACTTTCCCGCGTGCGAAGGGTCCGTCACATTCACGCTGGTCAGCGACGACGAGACGTTTGAGCATGTCCATGGTTATGTGACCGCTGGCTACCCGCCGCAATGGATCATCTATCCCGATGATGCCAACAAAACCTGGGTTTTCGAGAGCTGCTGCGGCTTTGGAAATGATATCGATCAAGCCACAATTCAGCCCGCCGCCTCTCGGGACTAAGCACCAAGTGGCAGATATTGATTATCTGTTATTCAGTGGCAAAAAGCTCAAGAAACTTGAGCGCCAGCGGTGAGTTTTCGATCTCGGCAACATTTAGACGGTTCTCCCAATTGAGCCCATCGGTATTCCCGAGCGCAATCAGCGTCAGGTTTTCTTCGGGAACCTTCAGGAGCAGGCCCGCATAGGCATCAGGCCACCACCCGCCATGCCAAACCAGTTTTTTGCCCTTCCATGGCTGCGTCCACCAACCGTAGGCATAGTTAGCGTCTCGGCCATCGGCTTCGCGCGGAGGTGTCCACATCTCCATCAAAAGTTTGGGAGGGAGAATACGGCCCTCATCTAGCGCGATGGCATAGTCCGCGAGCGCCCGCGCACTTGCGATGATTCCGCTTGATCCGTTCATTTCCGGGTTCGGGAGTGCGGAAGGGTCCAGGCCATCGTCTTGCTCAGGCGCATGGCGAAATGGTGGCGCCAAAAGCCGCAAGGCATCGCCTCCGTTAGGATCACGCCACCCGGCTGCCATATTATCCAGCCTGGCTTTGTCAATGACATAGCGGCGAACCCAGATATCAAATGGTTCACCGGTTTTTTCTTCAACCCAATTGGCCAACCGGCCGTAAACAATCGGATTATAGAGAAAATTGCTTCCCGGCTTACCCAATACGCGCATTTGAAGGACATTGCGAACACTGAGCGTGGCGGAACAATCAAGGGGTGGTGGGGTGTAGCCATCGTCAAGCGTGACACCGCCGCCCATTGGCAAGGCACTTTTGGACAACCACGCACATCGCCCGGCCCAATCGCTCAAATCCGTGAATGGCGCGTCCAGGTCGATAATGCCGTCGGCATCCATACCAAGCAGCGTCGCAGCGGTGAATGTTTTCGTGATTGATGCGATCAAATAGCTCGTATCTGCGGTCGTGCGCTCTTCTGCGTCGTGGTCCTGCCAGCCAATGCCCTCCGCAGCGATTATCTCTCCATCCTTCACGATCGCATAGGACATGCTTGGTACGGTATATTGGTCCCGGTATTCGCGCGCAAAGGCATCGAAAGCGGATAATTTTTGTTCGATCGATTGCTCGGCGGCGAACGCTGATTGAGCCAAGGCCAATTGGAAACAGCCAATCGTGAGCAAAAAAACGTCAAGAACGCGCATGAGCAACCCCCTTAGCTCGCCGCCTGCACTCGCTCGATGTAGGCGTCGATTTTTTCTTCGAGGATAAGAAGCGGCAGGTCGCCGTTTTCCAGCAACGCATCGTGGAAATCGCGGATATCGAAGGCGTCTCCGAGCGCGGCTTGGGCTTTTTCGCGCAGGCCCAGGATGAAATTCATCCCTACCTTATAGGCGGTCGCCTGGCCGGGCATCACGATATAGCGCTCAATCTCTGCAACAACGTCGGAAAGCGCCATGCCGGTATTGGTGCGCATATAGTCGATTGCCTGTTCGCGGGTCCATTTCTTGGCGTGGATGCCGGTATCAACAACAAGGCGGACAGCGCGGAAGAGCTCGGCCTGCAAGCGCCCGACATTATCATAGGGGTCGGTTTGCAGGCCCATCTCCCAGGCTAAACGTTCGGCATAAAGCGCCCAGCCTTCGGAATAGGCGGTAAAGCCGAGGATGTTGCGGAAGGTTGGCAGGCCGGTGAGTTCGGCCTGTACCGCTTTCTGTAAGTGATGGCCGGGCACGGCCTCGTGGTAGGCGAGCGTCCGCATCCCGTATCTCGGGCTCGCCTTGATGTCGTAGAGGTTGGCGAAGAATATCCCGGGGCGGGCGCCATCGAGCGAGGGCTGGTTATAATAGGCGCCGGGAGCGGTTTTTTCGCGGAAGACCGGCACGCGTTGCACGCCGACGGCGGCATTATACTTCAGTCGAAAATAGTCGTCGATCTTTGCGCTGATCTCGAAAATGATATCGCGATATCCTTGCAGGATAGCCCCGCGCCCCTCCTCGCTGTCTTCGAAATAGAAGCGTTCATCGGCGGCGAGCGCTTCGATCATTGGGGTAAATCCGCCGGTGGCATCAAAGCCCTCGCCGGCCAAAATCGTGACGATTTCGCTTTGGATCCGGTCAACTTCCGCAAGGCCGAGGTTGTGGATCTCGTCTGCGGTCATGTTGGTTGTGGTATTCTCGCGGAGTTTCGCATTGTAAAACGCCAGACCATCGGGGAATTTCCAAACGCCCGCGTCGGACGTGGTTTTGGGTTTGAGATAGCTGAAATAGTCGATCAGCGCCTGATAGGCGGGGTAGACCTCGGCCTCGATCATTGTTTTTGCCTCGGCGAGATAGTCGGCCTGCTCATCTTCGGAGAAGCCCAGCTTTTCCGCCTTCAGCTTGGTCACGAACGACGTGTAGAGAATGTTTTCTTCTGCAGGTGTGGCGACAAAGTTGGTCATTTCCTCCAGCACTTTTTCGACGACGAACGTGGGCGGCGTGATGCCTTTTTCCTCACGGATTTTGAGCCCGTCGATGACCTGATCGAACTGGGTATCGATCTTGGAAAGCCGGGCGACATAGGCCCGCGCGTCGTCTTTCTTCTCAATGAAATGGAAGTTCGCCATGAACGTCGGCACACCGTTCTGAATGCCGAACAGCTGGTTAACCGGATAATTGTGGAAACGGTACTTTTCCTGCTCGACTTGCTGTTCCAGAAACAGTGTGAGGATGCGTTTCGACAGCAGTTGGCTTTCGCTGAGGCCATCTTCATCATAACGCTTGAGCGTGGCGAAATCATCTTTGAGCTTTTCGTATTGCTTGTCGGTTGCCGCTTCGGAATAGTCAGCCAGGTCGTCGTGATAGAAGCGGAGCGGCGTACTGGCGAGAATGCGCGTCTGGGTCAGCAGCTCAGGGTTTTCGAGAGCAAATTCGACAAAGACGCGCTCATAAAAATGGTTGATGAAAAAGGGTTTGAAGTAGATCAGGTTCACCACGAACACCGCGAGCGCCAAGAACAACAACCCGATCGGCCAAACGATAATCTTCAAAGCCCGTTTCATAGATACCCCCTATCGTGGGCGTACGCGATGTCATACGCGTGCGCGATCTGTTCGTCAGTTGCGCAACGTTATATTCTCAACCGATATATTGTCAATTGAGATTGAGGAGATGCCTTCAACCCGAAAATCCGGTTCGGCCCGTGACGCTAATGGGCTCTGACCCTAATTCGCGCCGGCTTCTTTCAATAGCCGCTCGATTGAACGGGCGCGCGAGATCTGCGCGATTTCGAGCGCGGTACGCCCTGCGATATTCTGCCGGTTCACATCCGCACCGCTTTCGATCAGTTTCTGCGCCGCGAGGGTGTGGCGGCCGCGGGCGGCCAACATCAACGGTGTTTCGCCGAGCTTGTTGATGTTGTTTGGGTCTGCCCCTTCATCAAGCAAGACCTGAACCGTATCCTTTTCGCCCTTTGATGCGAAATAATGGAGGACCGTATTTCCGTCGACTCGCGAGGAAAGGTTGGGGTTTGCGCCATGTTTCAATAACAACGCCATCCAGCCGCGGCCCCCATGCCGGGCCGCATAAAGGATCGCCGGCTCGCCATCGGTATTGCGTAGATCGGCGTTGAACCCAGGTGCGTTCAATTGTTCCTGAACCTCATTGATATCCTGATCTTTCAGGGCTTTGAAAAACTGATATCGGTTCGAAAACTGCGCATTCACCGGGTTGGCGAAGGGCGCGACGAGAAAGCACGCAACCAGTGCCAATCGCATGAAGGTTTTGGCTGTGATCCGATGAACGAAAACTGGCATAGTGAAGGTCCCCAAAAAAAATGTCGCGCTTGTGTATTTTGCTAGCTTAGCCAAGCTGAATGCCCCATGTATGCGTGGGATAACTGAGAATAGGAAGCGGTTTCAAGCACAACGCGCCGCTTTGCCGCCGCAAAAAAGACCATACTTATCGCAATTGCCTCGTGAAACGCGATCTGAAGTTGATACCTCTGATCACTCACAGGTCGTTTCAATACCATATTCAGGGTGAGCGTGTAACGTTTGCACTTCGGGAACCATGGGCTGATATGCGGCGTTTGTGGAGTGTGATCTCGTTGTTGACGTCCAGGAGGGTCTGGTAATGGGTATTTTTCGTATTGTCCTATGGTCTCTGGTTGTACTCGCCGGATTAGGCCTTGGTTATCTGCTCGTTCTCCAGCGAGAAGATGATGATAGCTCGTTTGCTGAACGGAATGCCAAAAGTGAGGCCGAAGCACGCGCCGCGATCGGCGGGCCTTTCGAGTTGGTGACCCATACGGGAGAGCCCGTCACCGAGGAGAGCTTTGAGGGGCGCTATCGGTTGATGTATTTCGGCTATACCTATTGCCCGGATGTCTGCCCGACGGACCTTTCCTATATGGCGTCGACACTCGACCGGCTGGGGGAAAGCGCTCCCAGCGTTGCCGCAGCGATTGATCCGCTCTTTGTCACGGTCGATCCCGAACGCGATACACAGGCGGTGATGGCGGATCATGTCGCCCGCTTGCACCCACGTCTTGTCGGGTTGCGCGGCACACCAGCCCAAACGAAAAGCATCCTGAAATCCTACCGCGTTTATGCGCAAAAAGCGCCATACGATGGCGAAGGCGACCCCGCCGTCGATTATCTGGTCAATCACAGCGCCTATATCTATCTGTTTGGTCCCGACGGGAAGCTGATTACGTTTTTTGATCATGCGACACCACCAAGCGAGATGGTGGCTGCCTTGATGGAGAAGGTAAAGCCTGGCCAAGCGGGAACCTGATGCATGGCATTTTGGCGCGATAAGGCCCTGACTGACCTTACGACCGATGAGTGGGAAGCACTCTGTGACGGTTGCGGAAAATGCTGTCTACATAAGCTCGAAGATGTCGATACGGGAGACGTGGTCTACACCAATGTCGCTTGCCGCATGCTCGACCATGACCGCGTGAGCTGTAAAAAATATGCCGAGCGCAAACGTTTTGTGCCTGACTGTGTGGTCTTGACGCCCGCCGATATTGATCAGCTCCCATGGATGCCGCCCTCCTGTGCGTATCGCCTTCTAAGCGAAGGCAAGCCCCTGCCGCCCTGGCATCATCTGCTGTCGGGAAGTCGTGAGACCATCCATCAAGTTGGGCAATCGGTGCGTGGTCGGATAATTGACGAACGTCTTGCCGGCGATCTTGAAGATCATGTTTGCGAGTGGCCCGTCGCGGCATGCGAGACTGTCGGAGAGCCGTAAGACCGCGATGCTTAAACGGACACCATATACGCCCTGGATCGATATCAACGGAGAGCACTGGCCGATCATTTTGCGTCCGCGTAAGGGGATGAAACGGATCACCCTGCGGCGAGCGCCCGGCAAACGCGCTTTCATCGTGAGTTTTTCGCCGCGGCTCGCGCGACGCCATGTCCGCGAGTTCATCACGAAACATGAAGCCTGGATGCGTCGTGCGGGGGCTGCCGTTCCCCCCGACGCATTGGTGGAACCGGGGGCAGAATTCCCCTTTCGGGGGGAGCGTTATCTTCTGGAAGAAAGCAAAACCAGACCTGACTATCCTCACAGGATTGGCTGTGTGGAAACCGATACCGATCGTCTTGTTGTATGGACGGGACCTGCTGGCTTTGCCCCCACGCTTATGGCAGCGCTCAAGGCCGAAGCACGCACGCACTATGCGGCCCAGGTGCGGAAGGATTGCGGGGTGCTGGGCCTGAACATGCCGCGCATCCATATTGGGGATGCGAAAAGCCGGTGGGGCCATTGTCGTCGTGGCAAACGAGGTATTCAGCTTGGGTTTAGCTGGCGCGCGATCATGGCGCCTCCCTTTGTCTTACGCTATCTCTCAGCGCATGAGTGTGCGCATATTTTGCATATGAATCACGGGCCAGCCTTTTGGGACTGTGTCGGATCGCTCGACCCAGACTATCAGCGTGCAGAGACCTGGCTCAAGTGCGAAGGTAGCACGCTCATGCACTATTCGTTCGCGCGGAGCTGAGGCGGGCTTTTTCAGGCGTGGTTAGGCGACGCCTGCCCCCTCCCTCTTACCAATAAGGGCCTCCGCGTTTGAACCTTTTAGCACAAACAGACGGTCGCAATATGGACATGTCACCTGAGCGCCCGAACCCATGTTCAAGTAAACGCGGGGGTGGCCCAATGGACCTTCATCGCCATCGCATGCAGGTGTGCGGGTTGATACCACCATTGTTTCGGGGGGAGGTGTGGTCATCATATCCTCATCCTGTCTCATTCTTTGTCGGTCGTGCGGCCAGAAACGAGCCCCATCACGACAATCTGCCTTTCCTCATAAACCGAATTTGCGAAAGCGCAAATAGCCAGTCCGTGATTTCGCCGAACCTCCTTGGAGGGATTTGCCTTAGAATGCGGAATTGACCGCGCGTTAGGCGCGGGTGTACGCCTGACACCAGGCTGACCCCTAAAGGTTTCAATCAACCGGAATAAAGTTTCGATGACCCATCCCTTGCCTTCGGGCGACATAAGTGCGCCACCCGCCATTTCCATTCGGCGCTTGCGCAAAATTTATAAATCGCGTGACGGTAAAAGCGATAAAGAGGCTTTGAAGGGGATCGATCTCGATATTCCACGCGGTTCGATGTTCGCCCTTTTGGGGCCAAATGGTGCTGGAAAATCAACCTGCATCAATATCCTCGCCGGGCTGGTCAATAAAACGGCGGGAACGGCGTCGGTCTGGGGATTCGATATTGATAAGAACCCTCGCAATGCGAAAGCGTCGATCGGCGTGGTTCCCCAGGAGTTGATTTTTGATGCCTTTTTCACTCCGCGCGAGGTGTTGGAAATCCAGGCGGGTATGTTCGGCATTCCGAAATCGGCCCGGATGACCGATGAAATCCTGGAGCGTGTGGCCCTTGCCGACAAAGCGGATGCCTATGCGCGCACGCTGTCGGGGGGCATGAAGCGGCGGCTTTTGATCGGGAAGGCGATGGTCCACAACCCGCCGGTGCTGATTCTCGATGAGCCCACCGCCGGGGTGGATATCGAACTGCGCCGTCAGCTTTGGGCGAATGTCCGTGACCTACATACGCGGGGTACAACAATTGTGCTCACCACCCACTATCTCGAAGAAGCGCAAGAGCTCTGCGATCATATTGCGATTATCAATCATGGGGAGGTGGTCGCCTATGATCGCAAGGACCGGCTGATGTCGGCGGTGGCAGAGAAAGAAGTCACCGTGACTGTCGACAAGCCGATGGAAATGTTGCTGCCATCGCTTTCCGGAATGGGTGCTGAGCAACTCAACCCGCAACAGATCAAGCTGCGCTATGATAAGAACGCATTGCCGATGAGTGCCATTCTCGCTGCGCTTTCAGATGCCGGATTTGGAATTTCCGACATCTCTACTGACGAAGCCGACCTTGAAGATATTTTCCTAGAGATCACCCAGAAATCAGCCTGAGTTTTTGAAGATGCATATCGCCACAAAAGGGTAAGCACCTCATGGCCAAACGACATCATTTCGATATCATCATCGTCGGCTCGGGTGCGGCCGGGCTCACCCACGCCTTAGCGCTGCCGAGCAATCTGAAAATTGCGGTATTGTCGAAAGGCAAGCTTTCCGCAGGGTCCACCAATTGGGCACAGGGCGGGATCGCGGCGGTTTTGCGCGAAGATGATAGCGTTGAAAGCCATATCGAAGATACTCTCATCGCCGGGGCCGGGCTTTGCCGCCGGGAAACGGTTGAATTTATTGCTGAGCGGGGGCGCGTCGCGATTGACAAACTTGCCGGGCGCGGGGTCGCTTTCAACCGTGATCATGCCGCCCCAAAGACGCCGGGGGAAGATGGCGGCTATCACCTCACCAAAGAGGGCGGGCACAGCCACCGCCGCATTGTGCATGTTGATGATGCGACCGGCAGGGCGGTTCAAAAAAGCCTGTCGGCGCGGGCCAGGGAAGCCGAAAATATCGAGCTTTTTGAACGCCACGTCGCGGTTGACCTGATCACCGCGAGACACCTGTCACAGTCCTCACGCCGCTGCCATGGGGTTTATGTTTATGATCGCAAACGCCGCCGGGTTGAGGTGTTTCAGGCTGGCGTCACCGTGCTTGCCTCGGGCGGGGCGAGCAAGGTCTATCTCTACACGTCAAACCCCGACGGAGCCACGGGAGACGGCATTGCCATGGCGTGGCGCGCCGGATGCCGGGTAGCGAACCTCGAGTTCAATCAGTTCCACCCGACCTGCCTCTATCATCCAAGGGCCAAGTCGTTTCTGGTGACCGAGGCAATGCGCGGAGAGGGGGCCGTGTTACGCCTGCCCGGTGGCGAACGATTTATGGATCGTTTCGACACGCGCGCTGAGCTTGCGCCGCGCGATATCGTGGCCCGTGCGATCGACCATGAGATGAAACGTGTGGGTTCGGAATATGTCGAGCTGGATATCTCGCATAAATCGCCCGATTTCATCGATATGCATTTCCCAACCATCCGGGCGAAAGTCGCCGAATATGGCTTTGACATAACGAAACAGCCACTGCCTGTGGTGCCTGCCGCGCACTATACCTGCGGCGGTGTAATGACCGATTTGCGTGGGCGTACCGATCTGGCAGGGCTCTATGCCATTGGCGAATGCGCGCATACAGGTCTCCACGGGGCAAACCGCATGGCGTCGAATTCGCTATTGGAATGCCTGGTGATGGCCGATGCCGCCGCCGCCGATATCGAGGCGACGATTGCGGAGATTCCCCCCGCGGAAAAAGCACCACTTTGGGATGAAAGCCGGGTCACCCATTCGGATGAGGAAGTGGTCGTTACCCATAATTGGCACGAGCTTAGACGCGCGATGTGGAATTATGTCGGCATCGTGCGCACGAACAAGCGGCTCGAAAGGGCGCGGCACCGGATTGATCTCTTGGCGAGTGAGATTTCGGAATATTATGGGCATTTCCGGGTGAGCCGCGACCTTCTCGAACTTCGCAACCTCGTCACGATGGCCGATTTGATTATCCGTTCAGCGGTACTGCGCAAGGAAAGCCGGGGACTGCACTATACCACCGACTACCCCGATCTGCTGCCGGTAGCCGCGGATACAATCCTCACGCCGCCCGAAAGCTGGGTGGAAACCGCGGGAATGCAGACCCTAAAACAGGCTCAGGCCTAGGGACAGGAACTTCGCGCCGGCCTTCGATTTCCGCTCTGGGCGCTTGATTTTCTGCGCCCCAAAGCCACCTTCTAGATTGTGAGACAATTCATGTGCGCGTGATTTGCACATGCGTTGCAAAACGCATATCCTTTTGACGGGGTATGAGGGCGGCATCAGGTGAGATTTAAGGATAAACCATGGAAACGCAGCGCACATCCGATGCGGCCGCACCCGGATTTACACAGTCGGAAGCATTCTCCCAGAATTTCCTTGTCTGGTGTCTGCGCACATGGGTGCTGCATGATGCATCGCGTGATCTGGCTGAAAAAAACCGCCACCTCGAAACGCTCGAGGCCGGTTTCGCAGCGCATGGCCACCCTCAGCTTTTTGAACCCTTCATGACCTTCATGGTGCTGCTTAACGGTGCGCGCGAGACGCCATGGATGTCTAACGGCGAGATACAGCGCGATTTGGCGGAGGTTGATACGCCGCCCGCGATGACAAAGGACGAGGCGGTGGTGCTGTGCGCGCTTGCACGACTCCAACATGGCGAACCGGCGGCGAGTGCGCTTGGTCCGATTTCCGAGCCTGCTTCGCGCCCCGGTGTGCTCGCATGGACTGCCGAAACCTTTGCCGCCACGCTTTTGGCGGCGGGGCTGCGCCTGCCAGCGACACCCCCCGACGTGCTGGACACACCCACCAAGCGCCCCGAATGTCTAGATGGCACCCCGGCGGACCGGCTCAACTAGGGTCAGGACCCATAAAATAGATCGACAATGGTGCATGCAGATTTTGGTTCGGAACAGGAGTGAAGACGCAGGAAACCTGGTTGGTTTGCAAGGCTTCGCGACGCATTCCTGGGGAAAATCTGCCGCATCCTTCGGACATGGAAATGGCGGCGGTCTACAGCAGAAACGCTCTCAACCGGGCAAACAGCCCGCTTTTCGAGCGTTTCCTTGTATAATCTTGCCATTTCCAATGCCATTTCGATCTATTTTATGGGTCCTGACCCTAGGCCCTAAATCCAGAGGGAAAAGAAGGGCGGTTCAGGCAGCCAGCGACCGATCAACGAGCGTGCGCAGACGGGTGATCAATTGTTCACCCTTACCATGACAGGTCCCGCGGATACGGTGCGTAAGGATCGCTTCGAAGCATTTCATATGCGCTTCAATCACCTGCGTATTGGCCGGGCGTGGTGGTAGCGTCTTGATGTATCGGCAAAGGGAAGCGCCTGCATCAGTCATCAGCGGAAATCCAAAGCTTGACCCCATCCCTTTGATGTTATGGGCAATGCTGTAGATCGCATGCTGCAGCTTGGTATCTGAAGGATTTACACTCAGCGCCTGGTGATGAGAGCTTAGCTCAGTTAAGGATTGTTCGGTCCAATCGATATAGGATTGTACGAGTTCTTCATCTTCCATAATGTTGCCTCCCACGCATACACACAAAACGATGGTGGGCGTGTTTTTCCGCCCCCAACCTGTTATCAGCAGGGTAGGCACCAACCCTTAAAAATCTCTTCGCTGTTCAGGAAAAACACAGGAAAATAGACAAATCAGCGCAGCAGAGGCGCGTTCCCGCTCTCCGACGGTTTTCATTCGGGCAAGTCAAAAAAACCAATGCGAGAACAGAGGTTTAGAAACTCGCGTCGCGGTAGAAAATATGTTGCCCGTGGGTCACCGTTGGCTCCAGATGCGCCATCCAGTAGGGCTCCACATAGTCGGCGTGATAATGGGTTGCCGCATTGGTGATATCCTCCCACTCGCCATCGTCGGCGATCGCCGCCACGACGAGTGCCATCTGCCAGGCGCGGGCCTCTCGTGGGCGGTCCGACCGGCCATCGCACGCAAAACTAAACTGGCAACGCATAAAGCGATGCTCGTTCTGAAAAACCACGCCGCAGGCGGTGCTTGGGAAACGGGTATCATTGGCGCGGTTCAATACCACCTGGGCGACCGCGAGTTGACCCTCCAACGGCTCCGATCGCGCTTCGAAATAAACCGCTTGTGCCAAACATTTCAAATCGGCATCAACCTGTTGCGGTGCCGGGTCCTGGAGCCGCGCATACACGAGATCTTCAATGCTGGCGAAGGTTGGGTTTTCCCCGGCCAGCTGGTCATTTGCGAGGAATTCAGCCGCAATCCTGGCCGCCCGCACGTTACCATTTGTCGGCTGATTCACCGAGGCAGGATCATTTTTTGGCAGCAATGGCAGTGTCAACAGCGAGATTGCAAGCGTTAACCAGATGGCCTTCATTTATCATGCCCTTTCATTCCACCGGAACCGCTTTGTGCCAACATAGCACACAATTTAAGCGCTTTGTATCATGGTGAGACAATTCCCACGCATGAATGACGTTCCTTCGAAATGGCTTTCAAGCCATGGGCCACTCTCGTTAACGACGGAGGCGGGCGGCCTTGGGATCCAACCCTGAGGATCCTATGATCGGAGACCCTGAGGTCT
>JBCDDR010000043.1:0-14857 GCA_039180205.1 Pseudomonadota bacterium
AAAGGAAAAGACACGCTACCAGTGAACGAATGCGCGCAGGAAGCCAGAGTGCGATAAGATAGCGATCGGGCCGATCGAGTTTCAACTTGCGCAATAATTCGAGTTCGATGTTCGCCACGTAGATCGGGACCTACTCTTCAGTATTTATCGCTTCACCTATCCTCTTGGTGATGAAGGTTGGGCGGGATAGCTTCATTCCCACCGAAACCGATAAGGACGGTCAAAAAATTCTACCATAAAGTGTCGTTCTGCGGTGATAGATCAAACAGGGTCTGATGGAGTTTCTTCATGGAGTTTCAACGTGAAACCGCACCCGGTCAGCAAATCGAAGGCTATGGCGAACAAGGGTTTCGCATCGCTGGATTGCGCCATAGTGGTGCCGTCTTTGTCACACCAGAGAAGGCGGAAGCCTGGGATGTCGAGCGTTTCGAAGACCTTACGGTTGAAGCTTTTTCATCAGTTCTCAAATCCAGATCGGAATTCGATATTCTGCTGATCGGGACAGGGAGTGAGTTTGCGCTTTTGCCGTTTCCGCTTCGTACAGCGCTCGAAGCGACGGGCCTGTCGGTTGACGCGATGACAACCGGGGCTGCGGCACGGACCTATAACGTGTTGATGGTTGAAGGTCGGCGCGTCGCCGCGGCACTTCTCCCCGTGAGCGAAGCCAACAGCGTTCATGAGTCTACGGCCTAGATCTACGTGGCGAACATCGAACTCGAATTATTGCGCAAGTTGAAACTCGATCGGCCCGATCGCTATCTTATCGCACTCTGGCTTCCTGCGCGCATTCGTTCACTGGTAGCGTGTCTTTTCCTTTTGGAGCATGAGTGGATGCGCGCGCCAACCGTCGCATCTGAACCAATGCTTGCGGAGATCAGGCTTACCTGGTGGCTCGAGGCGCTTGGAGAGGTTTTCGCCGGGAAAGCGCCGCGCCGCCATCCTCTGATTGAAGGGGCGGCGGAGCTGTTGCCGGAAGCCAGGCTTCAGTTCGAGGACTTTGCAAATATTATCGAGGCGCGAATTGCTGCGTTATATGCCGATGAATGGTCGAAAGACCGTCTCATCAGCTATTGCGAAGCGTCGGGAGGCGCACTCTCGGCGTTAGCCGCGACCGCTGCTGCAAACCTTTGCGGTGTGCAGATGGACCAAACGATTCAAAAACAAGCCGAGGCGGCCGGCGCCTTTGATCAAGCGATGGGGATCCTGGGAGCCATGTCAGCGGAGATTTATGACGCTGAGAAACGAAAGGGTGCCATCTTACCGCTTATGCGCGGTACTTCGCAGGTATTGACTCCAGCACTTTCATCTTTCCGCCTGCCGTCAAAACAACTGAAACCGGTCGCGCGACCAGGGCTATTGACGGCGGTTGCCGGAAACGTCCGGGCTGATGCGGTGAAACGGGCGTTTGACGGTCGACCCGTGGAGCGTGAGGACTTTGGGCTTGGGTATCAAATCGCGCTTGCAAAGGCAGCTCTTTTTCAGAGGTGAGTCATTGCAAAATGTGCCATGCGGCATTGACTAAAAAACATTCTTTAGAATTTTACAAAAAAATATTGCGCGGTTTCCGTCGCGGGATACTCTAGCGTTTCCAAAAACAAGGGGAGGACTAACCATGTCGTACAGTATTGAAACAATAGAGGGGATTGGCCCGGCGATGGCTAAGAAGCTATCTGCAGCGGGTATCAAAACAACCGCCGGGCTCTTGAAAGAGTGCGCAAGCGCAAAGGGCCGCAAGGCCACCGCCGAGACGACCGGTGTCTCTGAAAAAGTGCTGCTGAAGTTGGCCAATATGGCAGACCTTATGCGGATCAAAGGTGTTGGGGAAGAGTATTCGGAGCTTTTGGAAGCGGCGGGCGTGGATACCGTCAAAGAGCTTCGCAACCGCAATGCTGAAAATTTGACGGCAAAGATGTCGGAGGTAAACGCCGATAAAAAACTTGTCCGTCAGACCCCGTCAGGGTCGATGGTTGAAAAGTGGGTTGCTGAAGCCAAAACTCTGGATCCCACCATTACCCACTGAATCGAACAGCGATCGGCTTGGGCCATGGTGGCCTAAGCCGTTGCCGCCAATGGGGATGGCTCGATCTGGTCATTGATCCAATGATCGAGGTCTGCCAAGGCCCGTGTCGCATAGGCAGCCTTCCGCTCCTTTTTATGCACGCGCTTGGCGAGCGGCGGGAACAAACCGAAGTTGACATTCATGGGCTGGAATGTTTCGGCTTCGGCGCCACCGGTGATGTGCGTCAGGAGCGAACCGAGCGCGGTTGTTTCCGGCGGCAACCTCGGCGGTAAGCCTTTTGATTTCTGGTCAGCGATCCGCCCGGCCATAAGCCCAATCGCGGCGGATTCGATATAGCCTTCAACGCCGGTGATCTGACCTGCGAAGCTCAACCTCGGTTCAACTTTCAAACTTAAATCGCCTGCGAGAACCTTTGGGCTATTGATAAAAGTGTTACGGTGGAGCCCGCCGAGCCTTGCAAACCGCGCGTTTTCCAGCCCAGGGATCATACGGAATACATCCGCCTGTGCGCTGTATTTGAGCTTGGTTTGAAACCCCACGATATTGTAGAGCGTACCGAGTTTATTATCCTGGCGCAGTTGTACGACGGCATGCGCACGTTCGCCCGTATGGGGATTTGTGAGGCCCACAGGTTTCATCGGCCCAAAGCGCAGCGTTTCACGTCCACGCCCCGCCATCACCTCAATCGGCATACACCCCTCAAAGTACGGGGTGTCCTCTTCCCATTCCTTGAAAGAGGTGGTCTCGCTTTCCAAAAGTGTATCGATGAAACGATTATAAAGCGTCTCATCAAGCGGGCAGTTGATATAGTCTTTGCCATCGCCCTTATCATAGCGCGATTGGAACCAGGCTTTCTCAAAATCAATGCTCTCATGATAGACAATCGGGGCGATGGCATCGAAAAAAGCAAGCGCCTCTTCACCCGTCAATTTGGCGATGTGTTCTGCAAGCGCTGGGCTGGTTAGTGGACCCGTGGCGATAATCACCTGCTGCCATTCAGGCGGCGGAGCACCGGCCACTTCCTTGCGCGAAATGAGAATGCGCGGGTGCGCCTCGAGTGCTGCGGTCACGCCCGCCGAAAAATGATCACGGTCCACGGCGAGGGCCGATCCGGCTGGTACTTTGTGCGCATCGCCCATCTTCATGATGAGCGATCCGAGGCGACGCATTTCCTCATGCAGCAACCCAACCGCATTGCCCATCGCATCATCGCTGCGGAAAGAATTCGAACATACAAGCTCGGCCAGCCCCTCGGTCTGGTGCGCGTCTGTCATCCGCTCGGGCCGCATTTCGTGCAAAACGACCTGGGCACCAGCTTCCGCCGCCTGCCATGCGGCTTCTGACCCTGCAAGGCCACCTCCGATGATATGGATCGCATCACTTGGAAATGAATTCATAGCTTCAGCCAGTCCTGCTAGGGTCATTCATCAACACACTCGGCATACCCGGTTTTTGCGGCGGGTTCCAAAGCAAATTCGTAGCACCCGAAAGGCCTCCCATGGAAGTGCAGGTTTTCAATCAAGACCCCATAACGCTTTGCAGCAAACCGAGCTTCTGGCGCGAAGTTCGCGATCCAGAAACCGTGAAACGCGCGCTGCGTGTCGCGGCGATTGTCGGCACAATCCTCATCGCAATCAACCAAGGCGATGCAATCCTCGCCGGGGTCATGCCGCCAATATGGAAAATCATCCTGACCTATTGCGTACCTTACAGTGTATCGAGCTATTCGGCGGCTGCGTTCAAGGTCGCACTTTTGAAGACACAACAAGCCGAAGAGGGGGCTTGCGAATAATAAAGCGTGGCCAATTCTAAATCGGTGGTCATGCCGCGTCTGTTTTCGAAAGGCTTTGCAACACCTCCCAAAGTTTGAGGGGGGTCGCGGGCATATCAACGGCACCGAGGCCTTCGCGACGCAACGCATCGTTGATCGCATTCATAACCGAGGGAAGCGCCCCAATTGTACCCGCCTCACCGCAGCCTTTCATGCCGAGCGGGTTCAGCGTATGCGGCACCTCAACCGTCTGGAATTCAATATGCGGCATGTGGGTGGCGGCCGGCATAAAGTAATCCATGAATGATCCGCTCAAAAGCTGACCGTCTTCATCATAGTGACAAAGCTCTCCAAGCGCCTGGCCGACGCCTTGCGCAACACCACCGTGGACCTGGCCCGCCACCAGCATTGGATTGATGAGCTTTCCGAAATCGTCAACGACAACATAGCGGTCGAGTGTGGTGGTCCCGGTTTCTTGATCAATCTCGACCTCGCATATGTGACAGCCGTTGGGATATGTAGGTGCCTCTGCGGAGTAATCGTCGGCGCAATCAAGACCATTGGCGAACACCTCGCGTGCATGGTCGGGAACCTGGGACGGGGTCTGTGCGAGCACCGCAAGATCGAAAAGGCCAATGAACTGGTTTCGCCCTTCAGCCTGGCAGTTGCCCTCTGAATAGCTGATTTCGGACGCATCAACTTCCCATAGCGCCGCCGCCATTTCAAGCGCTCGATGAATGACCGCGTCACCGACTTTGAGCAAGGCACCACCACCAATATGGACTGAACGCGAACCACCTGTACCGCCTCCTTGAGCGAGTCTTTCCGTATCGCCTTGCACAATGCGGATGCGGTTGAAGTCAACGCCGAGTTTCTCGCTCAAGATTTGCCGATAGGCGGTGGCGTGACCCTGTCCGTTGGATTGAGTGCCGATTGCCACCTCTATGTTTCCATCCTCGGTAAAGCGCGCGTCTGCCCATTCCTTCACCGTACCAAACGAGGTGATTTCGATATAGTAGGCGAGGCCGCGTCCGCGTAGTTTGCCGCGATCTTTCGAAGCTTTCGCCCGATCATCAAACCCGTGCCAATCGGCTGTCGCAAGCGCGTGATCGAGTACAGTTTCAAACGCCCCCCCGTCAAAGGCCTGCCCAAGTGGGGTCCGATAAGGGAAGTTTTCCGGTTGAATGAAATTGCGGCGGCGGAGTTCGGCCGGGTCAACCCCTAGCTCATGCGCCGCTGTTTCCAGCAGTCTTTCGGTGATATAGGCCGCTTCTGGCCGCCCGGCACCGCGATAGGCGTCTACCGGGGATGTCGTCGTCATATAGCCGCGTACGTGGTTATGAATGTGCGGGATATCATATACGCCCCCTAGCATGAGCCCGCCAGCAAAGGTCTGAATGCCTGGACCAAACGATGACAGATAAGCGCCCAAGGCTGTATCTGTCCGCGCACGCATCGCCAGGATTTTGTGGGTTTCATCAAAGGCGACTTCAGCCTCGGTGATCAAATCGCGCCCATGCAGGTCGGTGAGAAAGGCCTCGCTCCGTGTGGCCGCCCATTTGACCGGGGCGGAGAGCATTTTGGAGGCCGCGACGACGCAAAGATATTCAGGATATAAAAAGCTCTTCATCCCAAAGCCGCCGCCGACATCTTTGGTGATGACACGAAAGGTGTCAGCTTTTTCTTCAAAAACCCGAGCGAGGCCGTTTCGAATGGACGCCACGCCCTGGCTGCCGAGATAGAGCGTGGTGACGCCTGAGTCCCGATCGAAACTTGCATTGGCGGCGCGCCCTTCGAGCGAGGCAGCAGTCACCCGTTGGTTGACCAATTTGAGTGTGGTTACGTGTGCGGCGTTTGCGAAAGCCTTTTCGGTGGCGGCGCGGTCACCCGCCTGCCAGTCGAAAGCTTCGTTATCAAGCGCTTCGTCCCATACGAGCGGCGCGCCTTCAATCCTCGCATCTTCAATCGAAGGTACTGGTGCCAACTCGTCATATTCCACATCGACAAGCTCTGCTGCGTCCATCGCCAGCTGTTTCGAAGTCGCAACCACCATGGCAACAGGATCGCCCACATAGCGGACCCGATTTGCGGCGAGCCCGCCGCGTTCCATGCGTGGCATCGGTTTTCCGTCGCTACGCTTCATCGGCAGGCCGCATGCGATTTTGCCTACGCCCATTGTTTCGAGATCCACGTGAGTCAGCACGGCCCTGACGCCCTCGTGTTGGCGCGCGGCGTTGGTTTCGATTGCCAGAATACGGGCATGCGGCATGGGGGAGCGAACGAAGGCAGCGAAAAGCTGGCCCTCGAGTTCAATATCGTCGGTGTATTGCCCGCGCCCGGTAATGAGATCGGGGTCTTCGATCCGTTTGACGCTTTGTCCGATGCCGAATTTCATGGGGTGCAACCTTGTGCTGATCTTCACTGCCGACGAGTATGCTGACGAGGTAATGTATCTGCAATGCTACTCTCGAAGAAGTTTCGTCGCATCAACCGCGTGAGGTTCGCTTGCGAAACGCGTCGAAGCAATCGGCAAGGCCCTCGCGATAGGTCGGAAACTGAGGTGTATAGTGGAGCAACGCTTTCATCCGGTCATTCCTGACACGGCGGTTTTCGCTATAAAACCCACGCGCCATCGGGCTTAGGGCGGCGTCTTCCAGTTTGACACTTGCGGGCGGGGTCATGCCCAAAAGTGCATAGGCATGCGCATTGACGAGGGCGGCGGGTGCCGGTTCATCGTCACAGATATTGATGACCGCCCCCGGGTGCGGATTGCCGATCGCCGCACTGACGGCTCCGGCAATATCAGCCACATGGACACGGTTGAACACCTGATCACCAGCATCAATAATTTGCAACTGTCCGCTTGCCGCGCGTTCGATTGGCGAGCGACCCGGGCCATAAATTCCTGGAAGCCGAAAAACATGTACGGGCAAACCATGATCATCATGCAGCGCTCGCCATGCCGCATCTGCCAATTGCCTCGCGGGGTTCCGGTTGGGGTTTTGTTGCGACATTTCGTCGACCCATACCCCTTGATGGTCACCATACACACCAACAGAGGAAAGATAGCCAACCCAGGCAAGCTTTGGTGCCCGGAGCATGGCTTCCGCGTGTGATTGCATCACCGGGTCTCCGCTGCCGTCGCGCGCAGGTGGGACTGATGAGAGGCAGTGGGTGACCCCGTCCCAAATCTCTACATCGTCAAAGGGCGTCGCGGATACGCCAGCCCGCTCAATTTCATCGCGTTGCTCTTCACGCCGATAGGTCGCGGAGATTTGCCAGCCTGCACGATCAAGGTCTTGGACCCATCGTTTTGCCGAAAACCCCCATCCGATCAAAAGCATATGAGATTTCAGAGACATGCTAACCGCCTACTATTTTCAAAACCGTTCAGACATGAGGCATACGGCGGCAATGGGCTTGCATGCAATAGGTCGGCGGCGTACATCCGCTTTCATGACCGAAGTCCTATCAAATGAAATCGAACGGCGGCGCACCTTTGCGATCATTTCGCATCCCGATGCCGGAAAAACCACACTCACCGAAAAGCTTCTCCTGTTTGGTGGGGCGATCGAGCTTGCGGGTGCGGTAAAGGCAAAGGGCGAGGCACGTCGCGCGCATTCCGACTGGATGAAGGTGGAGCAGGAGCGCGGTATTTCGGTCGCATCTTCGGTGATGACGTTTGAGTATTCTGATCACGTGTTCAACCTGCTTGATACCCCTGGTCACCAGGATTTTTCGGAAGATACCTATCGAACACTTTCTGCGGTTGATTCTGCCGTCATGGTACTTGACGCGGCCAAAGGGATTGAGGCGCAGACACGGAAGCTGTTTGAGGTGTGTCGCCTGCGGGACATGCCCATCGTTACTTTTATCAACAAGCTGGACCGTGAGGGCAGGGACCCGTTTGATTTGCTCGATGAGGTTGAACAGGGCCTTGCGCTTGACGTCGTTCCGGCAAGTTGGCCGATTGGAATGGGGCGAAATTTCCAGGGCTGCTATGATCTTTTCAACGACGCGCTTGTATTGTTTGATCGCAGCGCCGGTTCCAGATTAACGCCCGGGATAAAGGTAGCCGGTCTCGACGATCCCAAGCTGGATGAGCTTGTGGGTGAAGATGCGGCGGGCAAACTTCGTGAAGAGATCGAAATGGCGCGCGGCTTAACCCCCGCGTTTGATCGACAGGCTTTTCTCGATGGCACCATGACGCCGATTTATTTTGGCAGCGCGGTGAACAACTTCGGCGTACGCGAGCTTTTGGACGGGGTTCAAAAGATTGCACCCGAACCACGGACTCAGCCCGAAAAGGAACGAGAGATCCTTGCGGGCGAAGGCAAAGTGAGCGGCTTTGTTTTCAAGATCCAGGCCAATATGGATCCCAAACACCGAGACCGGATTGCCTTTATGCGGCTCTGCTCGGGTCATTTCCGACGCGGGATGAAACTCAAACATGTCCGCGAAGGCAAGTGGATCACCATTCACACCCCTACGCTGTTTTTGGCGCAGGACCGCGAACGTGCGGATGAGGCTTTCCCCGGTGATATCATTGGTCTGCCCAGCCATGGGGGCCTCAGAATTGGTGATAGCTTGAGCGAGGGTGAAGACATACGCTTCACTGGCATTCCGAATTTTGCGCCGGAACTTTTGCAGAAGGTCCGTCCCGAGGATCCGATGAAAGCAAAGCATCTTGGACGAGCGCTGACCCAACTCGCGGAAGAGGGAGCTGCGCGCGTCTTCAAACCGATGATTGGTTCCGACTGGATTGTCGGTGTGGTTGGGGCTCTACAGTTTGACGTGCTCGCCGATCGTATTCGAAGCGAATACAGTATACCGGTTCGGTTTGAGCAAACCGAACTTTATACCGCGCGTTGGGTCGAGGCGGACAGCCCGCGTGAGATCAAGAATTTCGTTGACCGGAACCGAGGCGCCGTCGCCGAGGATCATACCGGTGCGCCCGTCTACCTCGCCAGGAACGCCTGGCATTTAGACAAGGGGCGCGAAGATTTTCCCGAAGTTCGCTTCCTGGCGACCAAAGACGCGACCGATTGATAACGTTGGCTGCCAATCAGCTCGGATCGGCTGCCTTCGCGTTTTCAATGACTTGCGCCAGGCGGTCGTAGCCGACGGCGCCCGGAAACACATTGCCAGCCAGAATATATGTCGGGGTGCCACCAATACCGATTTGGTTGCCGAAAGTGAGCGATGCGTCGACTTTCTGAATGACCGCATCAGACGCGATGTCGGCTTTGAAGGTCTCTTCATCGAGTCCCAGGCCAAGCGCGGTGGCGAGGATGAAATCGGGCGATATCTGCTCATCCGATCCCATCATCGCCATATAGAAATCTTCGTATTTTCCTTGAAGACCTGCGGCGACCGCGGCCCTAGCCGCCATTGTCGAAATGTCGGTTTCATCACCATCCAGAAGCGGATATTGCCAATGAACGACTTTCAGATTTGGATAGTTGGCAACGAGCGCCTGAATGTCTTTGAAACCGCGTCGGCAATAGCCACAACGGAAATCGAAAAACTCAACAAGCGTAATGTCGCCATCGGGGTTGCCGATGACATTTGCTTCCGATCCATCTTCCAAAACATTCAGGACGCGGGCAATGTTGGCTTCTAATTCAGCGTTTTGAGCGCGCTGTTGCTTTTCGCGAAGTCGGCCCATCGACTCCAGAATGACTTCAGGATTGTTAACGATAAAGTCCTTCACCGCCGTTTCAAACGCCGCCTCATCGGCAAAGGCAAACTGATCATTCGATGCCTCGTTTTTGTCAGAGCACGCAATCACGAGGCCGCTCAACAGCACGGCTGCCAGACGATTGCCGAAACTCAGCAGCCCATTGGCTTTTTGAAAAAACATGCGCAGAAAGGCCTTTCTGGATTGATAGATTGGGTTGGTGCGCACTCAAGGAGCCTGACTGCGAACGCTGATGATTTGAAGGTTGGGCTACGTGAAAGCAATGAACAAAAAACAAATTTCAGCAACACGCTGCTCTCGCTATTTCATTTCGAGGTTAGCTTTAACGGCGGCGTGGGTCTGTGAGGTGTAGCCTCTGCCTTTGTATAGGATTGATCCTCGAGGATCGATCAGACTGAAACGTAAATCGCCGTCCCAGGCGACGACGTCCACGTTGTTGCAAAGCATCGGCTTCGGTGCGCAGTACAAGGTCCTGCGCTTTGATCCACGCCGGGGACCCTTGCGGTAAAAGCTCCACAGCCTTTCGTGCATTGGCGTAGGCGCGCGGAATTTGTCGAACGATATAGCTGTGCTCCGCCGCTGCCCAGCTTGCAAGGCCTTCCTCATTGGCATTCGTATAGGCAACGGCCAACTGGTGCCAGGTGAATGGGCTTGATCTGTCCTGATTGGCGGCGATCTCGAGCTCTTTAATCGCGCTGTCATTCATTTCTTTTGTTTCCAGCGCAATCATCGAACGCGCATAAAGCACGCGGATCAGGGGCTGAAAAGGCGCGATCTCTACGGCTTTTTTCAACGGGGGCAGCGCATCTTCGGGATTACCATTCTCGAACATCAACTGGCCTTTGAGTTCGAGAAAAAATGGATCATTTGGAAACTGGAAGATCAACGAGTCAATCTCCGCCAGGGCTTCCTTGATGTTGATCGAGCGATGATGCCCATATGCCCGGGCATATCGAGCGTAAACTGACTCATCGGTGGGCGGATAAACGCGCAGAACCGCGTTTGCGGGCAAAAGATACCCATGAATCTTCGCTTTTACCCGCTTGTAATAATGCTCGAGATCGGGATCAGGCGGGGCATCCGCAAACGGTGAGGCCTCAACCCGCCGACGCAAGCGTTCAATCCGATCGCTGTTTAAGGGGTGGGTTCGAATATAAGGGTCTTGGGGAAAGCCCACCTGATATTCATACGATTGGAACTTATTGAAAACCTCCATCAGCCCGCGCCCGGAGATGCCTGATTTTTCAAGAAAAGTTGCCGCCGATTGATCCGCTTCCGATTCGCGTTCGCGGCTGTGCGTTAAATATTTACGCTGAGCAGCTGTTTGACCCGCTCCGAAAAGCCCAAACCCGAGCTCAGGGGCGCCAGCCGCAATCGCGGCAGCCCCCAATAAAAGGCTTGCAATCGTAAGCGCGGTTGAGGTTGTGGCGCTGTCGCGACCACGCAGCAAATGCGCGTTAGAAATATGGCCGGCTTCGTGGGCAAGGACCCCGAGGACCTGATTGACATCGTCAGTTTCGGTGATGAGACCAGTGAAAACGAAGATATTCTGCCCGCCCGTGACAAAGGCCTGAATATCATTCTCACCGATAATGTAAAAATTGACCGAGCCCGGATCGAGTTCAGCTGCATTCAGAATGGGTCTTGTCGCCGTTTGCAGAAACCATTCGGTTTCGGCATCACGCAGGAATTGCTGCGCCTGAGCTTGGTGTTCTAAAATCGGGACCACGCTCAAAAGTGCAGCAGCCCCGAAAGCGGAAAGCGTGCGTGACATTGAAGACCACAAAGAAGTCTTCAGCGCTTTCATATTGCGTTTTTGCATAATGCTTTTGGACATAGGGGGTTTCGGCGAAAATGCCCAGCCATTGGAAGGTGATGAACCTATCTGATCGAAAACTCGCATGCGATTTCGCTTTCGCCTCTTCGTCTGGCTCTCATTATCTCAATGATATCTATGATCAGACCTTAGCAGCCACACCAGAACTTTCCAAATGACATCATCGAGCCCGTTTTCAGAATGGGTCCGCGCGTCATCTAAAAACTTGCACGTCGATTTGCCCTAAAAACGGCACGGCAATCACGTTTTCGTGATGTAATTTCTGATCCGAAAAACTCAAGGCGTCGTCGCAACGGCAGTATGATTGAACCACGCTGCCATTGCGACCACACCCAACGATGCTATCAGATCAACGATTGAAAGTCCTTTGCCACCATCCCTTCCGGGCCTCTCCGGCAGGCTGAGGGGGAGGGGACTCTGTGTCGTCCGCGTCTTCGTCCACCGCCTCTGCATTTGCGGACACTTCAGCGCTATCCCGCTTGGTTTCGATGTTTACCGAAGCATCAGACTGTTCCGCGGTACCGTCCTTTGCGACTTCGGGATCGGTGCCTATCTCATCGGGTTCATCTTGCGAGATTGATTTATCGCTTTCATTCAGATCCAGCGACGAGGTTTGCACCGCATCATTTGCTGTTCCATTCAAATCAGCGTCCGGTGCGGGGTCGTTGTCTTCAGATTTGTCGTGTGTATCCGCTTGTTCATTTTCTGACCTCGCAGCCTCCCGCGCCGCCTGGTTGCGGCGACCACCACGACGACCGCGTCGGCGGCGACGTTTTGGCGCGTCTTCATCGGGTTTGGCCTGTTTGGCATCTTGGTTGGCCGATTCGTCTTCAGCAGCCCCGGCCTCTTCGGATTGGGCGGTTACCTCCGAAGGCTCCGTTGCGTTTGTATCCGCTTCATCTCGCCGCCGGCCGCGTCTGCGTCTGCGTTTGCGCTTACCGCGTCCTTCACGATCATCATCATCCTTATCATTGCGGACCACTCGGCGTTTCGATGGCGCTTCAGGAGCCGGAATTGGGTCTTGTGAAGTGCGTGCAACGCGTGCCGCGCTTCCATCCGCTTGCTCAACGATCAGCTCAAAATTAGGGGACGAGATATCGCTTTCCGAAAGGACGTAAACCTGCATGTCGTAGCGGGTTTGCAGATCGATCAGGATGTCTCGTTTTTGATTGAGAATATAAAGCGCCACTTCTGGCGCGGTCTTGAGCGAGAGTTGTTTCGCGCTGCCCTTTACGCCCTCTTCTTCAAGCGCACGAATTGCATAAAGTGCTGCGGATTCAGTTGAACGGATCAATCCGGTGCCACCGCAATGCGGACAGATCGTCGTGCTCGATTCGAGCATGCCGGGACGAAGCCGCTGGCGTGACATTTCCATCAGCCCAAAGCTTGAGATCCGACCGACTTGCACCCGCGCGCGGTCTGAGTTCAGCGCTTCCTTCATACGCCGCTCAATCTTGCGATTGTTGCCGCGTTCTTCCATGTCGATAAAGTCGATGACAATCAGACCCGCCAGATCCCTGAGGCGCAGCTGGCGGGCAAGTTCATCAGCCGCTTCGAGGTTTGTCTGAAGGGCTGTTTCTTCAATGTTATGCTGTTTCGTAGCGCGGCCGGAGTTCACATCGACTGAGATCAACGCCTCGGTCGGGTTGATGACCAGGTACCCCCCCGAACGTAGTTGCACCGTTGGGCTGAACATATTGTCGAGTTGGTGTTCGACTTGATAGCGGTGGAAGAGCGGAACCGGGTCTTTATATGGCTGGACCCGTCTTGCATGGCTTGGCATCAGCATGCGCATAAAATCTTTGGCAGTGCGGTAACCAAGTTCACCTTCCACAAGGACTTCATCGATGTCGCGGGTGTAAAGATCGCGGATCGAGCGCTTAATGAGGTTACCCTCTTCGTGCATCAGCGCGGGCGCCATCGATTCCAGCGTTAGCTGGCGGATGCCCTCCCAAAGCCTGGTCAGATAATCATAATCTCGTTTAATCTCGGCTTTTGTGCGCTTCATGCCCGCCGTGCGGATGATGCATCCCATCCCGGCCGGCACATCAAGCGCGTCCATAACCGATTTCAGGCGTTTGCGGTCAGTTGCATTGGCGATTTTGCGGCTGATACCTCCGCCATGCGTCGTGTTCGGCATGAACACACAATAGCGCCCCGCGAGCGACAGATAGGTTGTGAGTGCCGCGCCCTTGTTCCCGCGTTCCTCTTTGACGACCTGGACGAGCAAAACCTGGCCGTGCTTGATAACTTCCTGGATCCGGTAGCGACGACGGAAATTCCGGCGATAGGCGCGGACTTTCTCTTCATCCTCACCCTCTTGATCGCTCACTGTCTCTGCCTCAGGAACGTCGCCATCTTCATCACTCGATGAGGCGTGGACAGCGTTTTCGTCCTCAGGCGTGCCCTCGGGTTCTTCTTCGCTTGAGTCGTCATTTTGCGCTTTGGCGTCATCAAGCTTCCCATGGTCTCCTTTGTCACCATCGGGATCGTCATTCGCGGGGTCTTGTTCGGAGTCCGCGCCATCATCATAATCGGAAAGGGCGCTGCTTTCTTCCTGAAGCAGTGCTTCGCGATCTTCGATTGGAATCTGATAATAGTCTGGGTGGATCTCGCTAAAGGCAAGGAAGCCATGGCGATTTCCACCATAGTCAACAAATGCCGCCTGAAGCGAAGGCTCTACACGCGTTACCTTCGCGAGATAGATATTACTCTTTAACTGCCGTTTGGAGGCAGTCTCCATGTCGAAGTCTTCAACACGGTTTCCATCAACCAGCGCAACCCGCGTTTCCTCTAGATGGCGCGCGTCGATTAGCATTTTCGTAGACATTGAATGTGTCTCCCGCGCGGTCTGCTCGGACGAAACAGTTGAAACCCCAACCAGACCCGCAAGCCCTGGGAGTTTCAGATCGTCTCACCGCAAAGGACAGTAGCCGATCACAGTCGGCCTCGTCCTTGGCAGATAGCGCTTTTTCTTTTGTTTTCGGGGACAACGACACGCACATATAGGCAGTCGCCGCTGTGATCAGGTGAAGCCCCATACGGGCGCAGTGATCACTGGCGAAGGTCATCCATCTGTTCAACACCACAAAGACCTCGCCCCTTAAGAACGAAGCTGGTCTTGGTTCACATAAAATCCCGTTCAGAAACGCAGATCTCAAAATACCAATGGGGGGATGAACGAGCCGCAAGGCGACATATGCCGCGGGCAACACCAAAGCCGACAAAATACGTGTCAACAGGTGAATACGCGTAAAGCTCGAAATGGATGACAGGCACAGCCTATCGAATTGTGCGTACACGTCGTTTCGGTTTCTCAAAGGCGGAAAACCAACACGCGATAGCGATAAATATCCGTTATCTTGATGCCAGCAAACCGACCAATGCACTAAAACGGCGAAAGAAACTTGTTAAAGCGAGGGGTAAAGTGCCGCTCGCTGTCCTCCAGTTCGTCTCGCAGATCAACCATGTTCAATTCTCTGGTGATCAGCAAAACCCACCGAAACTTCGTCCTCAATCGCCGAAATT
>JBCDDR010000044.1:0-14803 GCA_039180205.1 Pseudomonadota bacterium
CAGAAAATCGAGGAACAGCGCCTGTTCGTGACCATAATATTCAGGATCGCACGTCGCAAACTCGCGTGACCAATCGATCGTATAGCCAAGCTTTGAAAGCTGCGCCTTCATCTGCGCAATATTTTGATAGGTCCAGTCCGCGGGATGAACTTTTTTCTCCATCGCGGCGTTCTCGGCAGGCATCCCAAAGGCATCCCACCCCATAGGATGAAGGACATCGAACCCGCGCGCGCGCTTAAACCGCGCCACGACATCGCCCATGGTATAATTCCGCACATGGCCAAGATGGATGCGCCCCGAAGGATAGGGAAACATCTCAAGCACGTAATAAGGGGTGTGGCCTTCGCGTCGTGTTGTTTCGAAGCAATGATGTGCTTCCCAATAGGCTTGCCATTTTTTTTCAGTCGCGCGGGGGTTATATCGCATCACGCGTCGCCTTTGCATTCAATGGAGTTGCCATTGCAGAGCGTTAAGCGGTCTGCTCGGGGTTAGCTATTTCGAATCGATTGAACGCGCAACTCGCGCGCGCGCACCAGCATGACGTTTTCGAGTTTTTCGACCGTACCCGCCCGCACCGGAACCTGAACCCATCGGCCATCGCTGCGCGCCTGGCGAAATACACGAACCTGCAACGCGTCTGCGCGAAGCTCCTGGCTGGTGATAAATACATTGACCTTCAGTCGTTCAGCGGGCGCATCGGGGTTGATGTACCAGTCGGTGATAATCGTCCCCGACTTAGCATCGACCTGCTCAACCGGCAAAAAGGTGAGCGTATCGAGCGCAGCACGCCACAAAAAGCCATTCACGCCAATTGCCGAGACCTGATCTTTGGGAATTTCGCGTGAAGACGATCCCCCGGCGCAGGCAGAGAGCAAAAGCATGAGGCCGATAGCAATAGACGGAACCAATACGCGTAGAGAGCTTGATCTCTCAACTGTTCCTTGTCGCTGCGTTGCGCTCATTCTTACGTCCTTACCCTCTCTTCCGGCCCTTATCTTCCGGAAATAAACCCAGCCACGAATGGAATCAGCCCGCGAGTCGCTTCGGAAAACCAGTCAAAGATAACCGGATTGCTTCGAATACGCCTCTTCACTGCGGGCAATGTGACCAGAGTGTGTCTTCTTAGCGGCAGCCCTCGACAAAAGCGACCCAGAATGCGCAATTTTTTGTCTCGGCGATGACAAATGTCTTAAACCGAGCTTAACTTGTTGAAGATACAAGAGACAGTGATTTGCATTTTGACCATTGTTCCCAACATCAGGGGTCAATGGATTGAAACGTAGGTGGCGGAGCTTGGGTCATAAGGTGGCCGTGGTTGGCGAATGCATCTGACTGTTCTGCGAGTGTGCGCGTATCTCCGGTGGCCGTCTGCATGGCGTTTGCCGGGTGATCAATTGCCGGACAATAATTTTGGGGGCAAACCAGAAATGGGGCGTCGGATCAGTCATATCAAAGTCGGTGCTGCGCTGAGTGCTGCTGTGGCTTTTATCGCTATGGCGGGTTTGGCGGATATTCCTGTTGTTTTTGCTTTGGAAACCGCCGCAAAGCCTGCCTCGGCACCCCCACCGTTGATCGTGCTGGAAAACCCTGTTCGTCGGGAGGCACAACCCGCGCCACCAGAGGTTGACGAGCAAAAACAGACACGTGAACGGTATGTCACCATTGATGTGTTGAACACGTTCACCCCCTCACATGTGCTTGGGTCGAAGTTCGGGTTCAGCACGCCGGGGGCATCGCTTGCGCTCAACGGGCTCGCCGAGGGGACATTTACACCGCGCGCGCTCTCGCTTGATGATGGTTCAGGGGCAACGCGCCCGCGCGTCGGCATTGTGATCGGCGGCCTTCCTTCGGAGATTGAGGCTGATCGATTCGTTTCATTTAAGGATGGCCCGGGCCAACGTCCCTTGACCTTGACCTTCTCCAGTGCCGTCAATCTGCTTGGAGACTCGGGCCAGCAGGGCGTGCTCAACCGACCGCGCCAGTATGATAGTCGATTTACCGACCTTGGTCTCAACCTCGAATATTCGCGATTCGGGCTCGATGCGAATTTTCACCAGTTCGAAAGCTCGCTCGATCGGGCGGTTCGCGGTATCGATCTCGGGTTCAGTGTATCGGGCCGTGCCTGGCGTACCTCACTTCTCGTTGAGGGGTATCAGGCCAGCGGAGCGCAGAAGTTTCTGAGCCTCGACCCATTGCATGACCGTTATTATGCGGTAGAGGTTGGGGCAAGCTATTCGCTTTTCCCAGGTTTCCATGTGTCTGGTGGCATCCGTTTCAGCGAGTTTCGCGATGCCTTCGGTGCGGCAGCGAACGAAAATTCTGACGGCTTGGTTTATATCGGATCAGCCTTCCGGTTCTAACGCCGACCTTCTTCCCCATCGCTTTCACGTCGCTTCACACCGCCAAAAGCATCCATCGCGGCAATGCCGTTCACAATTCCCGGTGGGAGTTGTTTTACAGTGTCATGGTTGATCCCGCCCAGCGCAACGATGCGCATGTGGTTTCCCACGCGATGCCGCAGCTGTCTTGTCATCAGCCCGAGGCGGACCGCGCCGAGCTCATCGGCATTGGGGTGGCTTGTGGTCGCGAAAACCGGCGACAGCAAAATAAGCTGAAATCCATTTCGCGCGGCTTTGATCGCCTCGGGGATTGAGTGGGCCGCCGCAGAATCTTTCGACCTCCTTAGTCGAGATGCTCTCGAAGACCATGAGGGGCGATGCCACCCTGCGCGGCGCGTTCCCGTCCGCGCGGCGATTTTCCGTGGTGATGCAATGATCAACTCCCAACGGTATCGCGCTGCCATTTTGAGCATATCAGCAAGCTCCAACTGCGGTGCCCGATAGGTGCGAAAAATCACAGTCGTTCCAGTGGGCCAACGCCTGGCCGTTTGGGCATGGGGGCTTCGATCGGTCATCACGATGATCTTTGGCAGGTTGCCAAATCGCCGCTTGATCGGGCGCGATGTGAGCGGCATGTTTTTCAAAAGCTTGTCCTCACCGCCCAGGGGCTTCATAGACAACAGGATAACGGAACACCCGCCATCAAGCCAGTTGCAAGAGGACACTAAGACATCGAAAACGAAGACCAGACCATCGCGGTGCGATTCGCTGATATCGAGGACCGTATTCAAAAAGCGGCAGATCGCGCGGGGCGAGATCGCAAAGACATAACGCTGATTGCCGTATCAAAAAAACAGCCGCAGCCGCGGGTCGATGCGGTCGTTCGCCTGGGCCATATGGATTTTGGGGAAAATCAGGTTCAGCCTGCTGTTGCTCGCTGGGGTGGCGGGGACGGGAAGCGAACCCCGGAAACGGCGAATAATTGCCTGCACCTGATCGGCCCCCTCCAACGAAATAAAGTGCGAACGGCGCTCACCCTATTTGACGTTGTCCATACATTGGACCGTCTGTCATTGGCCCAGCGCCTCGCCCATTTCCGCGATGAGGAGGGGTTTGAAATCCCGCCGCTTTTTGTTCAGGTGAATACGGGTGAAGAGCCTCAGAAAGCAGGTGTGATTCCCGCGGAGCTCCCCGATTTCCTTGAGGCCGCCCGTGAAAAGCTGGGACTCCGGGTGGTCGGGCTGATGGCGATTCCGCCGGTCCATGAGCCCGCAGCGCTTCATTTTGGACTTCTGCGATCACTTGCGGAAACGCATGGACTTGGTCAGCTCTCGATGGGGATGAGCGCAGACTTCGAGACCGCAATTGAACTTGGCGCCACACATGTCCGCGTGGGCAGTGAAATATTTGGCGCGCGTCCTGAAGCGGGAGGTTGATCGCTTCGGTCTGACTTATCCTTTGCGGGGTGTAAGCGTGAGCGTATTGCGAAACTGCCAGCGCTTTTCACCGCGCCCGGTGAGTTTATACCTCACCTCATTCAAACTTGTGAGCTTGGTGCCGTCCCAGCTCATAGTCTCTCTCAGGATAGCGGCGCGGCCATTGTCTTCTCCGTCGCGCAAAAATTCCATCCGCCATGCTTGCGCCCGATAACTGATCACGCGGATTTTGGAATCATAGGTTTCGACAAAGCCGTCGCCGACATAAGCTTCGCGCCAGACATTTTCTTCGGGGTCATAGGTCGCAACACTGAGGCGATCCACTTGGTTGTTACCATCCTGAAAGATGAATTTACGCAGCAGAATATTGCCGTGGATCGACATCTCCACCGACTGAACCGGAATCCGCACGCGGTCGTCACTTTGGAAATCGCGGTATTCGAGTGTGCCCTGCCACGTTCCCACGAGGCTTTGCACAATTTTTGCCAGGTTCGGGTCAGTGCTTTCGGTTTGGGTCCACCCAATAGCCGGCAACATGATAATCAGGGCCGTTGCAAAACCTGCTACCAAAACGGCCTTTTGCCTGCGAAACCAGCGATGCATCTGCGCGACTGAAGCCATTTGATTTTCCTTGTCCTCTCAAGGCACTGCGCCTTTCACGACTTCTAATCTATGTGGGGATGGCGCGTTGTCGAGGTTTATGGAGCGCAACTTTCGTTGATGAGGCGTGTAGTCAGTGGTTACTGCGTCCAAGCTAGTTGCGCGGCGCAACTTGCCGATAACTGATGGCTTCAGCCATATGCGTGGGAAGAATTTCATCGCTGTTGGCCAAATCGGCAATGGATCTCGAAAGCCGTTTGAGCCTTTGAAAACCCCGGGCACTCAGTCGCAATTGCTCTGCGGCGCGTCCTAAAAGCGTAAGGGCATCGGGACTGAGCGCCAAATGGGCCTCGATTTGATCGTGCGGGGCCGATGCGTTGGTATGCGGGGTCGAACCAGGGGCACCAGCTAACGGATAGCGCTCCCTTTGGCGGGCACGGGCTTCCGCGACGCGGGCCGCAACAGCCGTCGTCGGCTCACCGGGCTCCGCATTCATCAGGTCCGTTGCCAATACTTCAGGGACATGAACATGCAGGTCGATCCGATCAAGCAGAGGCCCCGATAGCTTCGCCTGATAATCGACCGCGCACTTCGGTGCGCGGGAACAGGCCCGCGCCGGATCATCGAGAAAGCCGCAGCGGCACGGATTCATTGCGGCCACAAGCTGGACAGAAGCCGGGTAGGTGACGTGCGCGTTTGCCCGCGCGACTACGGCGGTTCCGGTTTCGAGCGGCTGCCGCAAGCTATCGAGCGCTTGCCTACCGAATTCAGGCAGTTCGTCGAGAAATAAAACCCCAAGATGCGCAAGAGAGACCTCGCCCGGGCGTGCCTTGAGGCCACCCCCGACAAGTGCGGGCATCGATGCCGAATGATGGGGTGCCCGAAAGGGTCGCGCCCTTGTCATGGGGGACCCTGCAGCGGGCCCTGAAACACTGCGCACCATCGAAACCGCTAAGGCCTCCTCGGGCGATAGCGGGGGAAGAAGACGCGGCAAACACGAAGCCAGCATGGATTTCCCCGATCCCGGTGGCCCGATCATCAGCAGATTATGCCCGCCCGCGGCGGCAACTTCGAGTGCGCGCTTGGCGCTTTCCTGCCCGCGGACCTCTCCCAGGTCAGGCCCGTGACTGTGATCGTCGGTGGCTGTCGGCTCGGGTGGGGGAATTGGATGCGCACCCTTCACATGGTTCATCAGCTCAATCAAACCGCCGGGGGCTAAGACATCGCTGCGCCCCGCCCACGCCGCCTCGCCCCCTTGTATGGCAGGGCAAACCAAACCAAGATCGCGCGCAGACGCATGGAGCGCGGCGAGAAGAACCCCCGGCACCGGCTCCAACCGGGCATCGAGCGCGAGTTCGCCCACCACGGCATAACCCACGAAATCGTCGGGTTCGAAGACGCCCATCGCGGTCATCAGACCAAGCGCAATCGGAAGGTCATAGTGCGAGCCTTCCTTGGGCAGGTCCGCCGGGCTCAGATTTACCGTGATGCGTTTCGGGGGCAGTGCAAGACCCACCGCGGCGATCGCGGCGCGGACGCGTTCGCGGCTCTCGGCCACAGCTTTGTCGGGCAGCCCTACAATGGTGAAGGCTGGCATACCGCCTGCGAGCTGTACCTGTACATCAACGGGCCGAGCTTCAAGCCCCAAAAACGCAACCGTAGCAATCCGTGCGACCATTCCGGGCCCTATCTCTGGGCGGCGATGCCGCTACTCATCATGCTGATCAATGAGGATCATATGACCATCTGGATCTTTAAGCGCAAAGCTCGTTGGGCCGGTCGCCGCCATCTCCTCGTCCGGGATCGGCTTTGCAAATGCGAGCCCGGCATCGCTGGCCGCTTTGGCGATGGAGCGGGCATCGTGTGGATTGAAGGTCAGCAGAAAACTGTCAAACATGCCCTGAAACAGACCGATCTTGGTGTCGCCCGATTTCATGATCAACCAGTTCTGGGTTTGGTCGCCTGCGAAGACTTCAAAGCCGAGCGCTTCGTAAAAAGCCCGTGAGGCCGCAATATCTGTCACCGGCAGGCTCACTGAAAAATCGCCCAGATTCACTTTATAGCCCTTTCCGACTGATCACGCCGTCCCCACATTCTCGAGGCTAGGCGGAAGCGTGAACGTGCGCAAGGGCCCAATCGCGTAAGAAGCTGATCAGAAAAACCGGGTGATCCGAAACTGAATGAAGTCATCGTCGGCAAAGGGCGCAAGCCCCGACGTCGCCGACTGGTCCACAAACAAGCGCGCATCGAGCGTGAGAAGCCAGTTTTCCCCGACCCGGCGGCTGCCTTCCACGTTGATCGCTGTGCCGTCACCATCAAGATCGGTGATCGCCCCGGCGAGCAATTGGGTCGATGCGGCATCGGTGAAGCCAACCCGCACCCCATAAAACAGATCATTCTCAAATGGGCTGATGATTGTTTCGCCGCGTTCATCATAAAGATATTCGCTCAGCAGGCCGACATCGAAAGCGCCCGCCACATTGTAAAAGGTGTATTCGATGCCCGCACCAAAGGCGAAAAAATCATCTGAAAAGGCACCACCGTCGCGGTTGATCTGGTAAAAACCTTCGGCCTTCAAGAGCGCCGCGCCAAACGTCCCCTGCACATCAAAACTCGATTGGTTGATCTGTTCATAAGCGGGCAGGAGGACGGGCGCACCGGCCTCGGTGGTGCCGGGAACAAAAACCGGGTCGCGCGCCGTACCGGAGAAATGGGCCAACCCAACATCAAGTGGCCCGACCGATTTCGACCAGCGTACGGCCCAGTCGAATGACCATTCTTCCGCACTCGATTCGAAAAGCGGCTGGCTTGTGTCAACAAGAAGCGGGAACCGTGGGCGACCCTCTTCGCCAGGAAACTGTCGCTCGCGGAAGAAAGGAAGCGCGAAAAAGCTGAATTGGCCATAGTCGGTAAACAGGCTCAGTTGCCCCATCGGTTGGCCCAGCTTGTCTTCGGCATCAATATCTTCAAGGGCCGCGTCCTGGTTGATGATATCGATCAGATGAACTGATTCAATGACCCCCCAAAACACCTTATCGACCCCTATGCGTGCCTCGAGAGGTCCGAATACCCCCATCCAGCGCGCCTCGCGCAGGTCAACGGTAGTCCGTGCGCCATCATTGCTATCCACCCGGCCAAAACCGGTCACCGCGAAACTCTGGTTTCCGCCGCCCCATTCAAGCTCAACACGAGGTTCAATCGCAAACGATCCCAATCCGCGGGCAAGCGATGCATCGACCGCATCTTCGGTAAAAAGCCGTCCCTCGGCCTGTACTTCGAGGTCCCAGGCGATGGTTAATCCCTGGCGGCCCGTTCCAGAAACGAAAGGTGCCGCCGGCAGTGTTGCGGGTGCCTGTTGGGGCGAAATGGGATCTTGTGACGGGTTACCAAACGGATCGAAAGGAACGCCCAATGATGGTACTTCGCGTTGCCGCGAGCCTTCCGAAACATATGTCTCAGCACGTTTGTTGTCGGCTGAGCCAGACAACTCCCGGCTTTCCCCCGGTCCCATCAAGGGTGGCCGCAGCGGCAACAAGCGGATCGCTCGACGACCGTCATCAATGGCATCAACGGGGCGTGCGGTCATGGAGAGACGCGGCGGACCCGCCTCGGTTGATCGTACAACATCGATCACCATACGGGCGAGGCGTCCTTTGGTCGGACCGATAAAGAACTGTCGTTCGACCCGGGCACGATCATTGAGGGCAAGCTCAAGCCGGGCGCCATCGCCACCCGATTGAGAACGTTTTCCGAGCCTGAGGCGAGCGGCCTTGACGAGACCCCTGCCGTTCAGGTCAGTCATCCGCTCGGCAAACGCCGGAGTAAGGTCGAAGTTACCAAGATCGAGGATCAGTCGCGGCGGATAAATTGTTGGCCTCACCGACAGGTCGGGTCCGACAAACCGACCGGACGCATCCCGTACCACAGGGCCAACGACATCTATGACGATGCGCGTCCAGCCTGGATGTTGTCCCACCCGGATATCGTCAATCTGGTAAGCGTTGGCGTTTTCATGATTTGTTTGCTGACGCTGTCGCGGGGTGGCGACGCCAACGATGGTATCGTCAAACGCCTCAACCATCGCAAGGACGGGGCCTGCAACTCGGATGGGGGTTGTCGAAACGAGAGAGGGACCTGCCGGGCGGGCGCTCCCCGTTTCCAGCATTGTCGTGTAGCCGATGGTCTCGTCGAAGGGAATGAAAGCGTCATTCGACCTGGCATTTTCAGCATAGGCAAAGGTTGCGAGCCCACCAATCATCGCGAGCACAGCAGCGGCAATCCCGCCCCGTCTGCCTTTCGGATCATGCTGGTCGGTTTGCACCTTGCCCAAAGCTCCACCTGGTTGCGATCCACCGCGTCCTCGACGCGGTTTGATCTTCACCAGTGAATCTATGGGCGTTCGACTTTCAAAACGCTTAAGTCACAGATGCATTTTGATCGGTATTTTAGGAAATCTAAGGCGTTTGCCGCCGAGATCAGACCTTCAGCACCAGTTTGCCAAAATTCTCACCGCGGAACAGCATCATCAAGCGCTCGGGGAATGTCTCGATGCCTTCGACGATATGCTCTTTGAATTTCAGCTCGCCCTTGGCCATCCACTCCGCCATGGCCGCTTGGCCTTCGGGATAGCGTTTGGCAAAATCAAACACGACGAAGCCTTCCATCCGCGCCCGGTTCATCAACAGTGAGAGATAATTCTTCGGACCCTGTACCTCGGTCATATTGTTGTATTGGGAAATAGCACCGCAAATGCCGATACGCGCGCCGATATTGATCCGGCGGAGGACCTCGTCAAGGATATCGCCGCCCACGTTATCAAAATAGACGTCGATGCCTTTGGGGCAATGGGTTTTGAGCCCGGCGCTCACGCTTTCATTTTTATAGTCGATCGCTGCGTCAAACCCGAGTTCGTCAACAATGTACCGGCATTTTTCTTCACCGCCAGCAATACCAACGACATGGCAGCCTTTGATCTTGGCAATCTGTCCGACCAGCCCACCGACGGCACCAGCGGCACCGGATACGACAACCGTGTCGCCCTCTTTGGGGGCGCACACATCGAGAAATCCAAAGTAGGCGGTCATACCCGGCATGCCGAGACCCCCTAAAAACCGTTCGAGCGGGGCAAGCGACGTATCGACCACGGCAAAGCCGCGACCATCGGTCGTACAATGGGACTGAACCCCCGTAATGCCGACAACATGCTGGCCAACCTCAAACCGTGGGTTTTTGCTGACAATCACCTCGCCAACACCGCCCGCGCGCATAACGTCGCCGATACCGACGGGCTCGATATAGCTTTTGCCCTCGTTCATCCAGCCACGCATCGCCGGGTCGAGAGAAAGATAGTCAACGCGAATGAGAATTTCCCCCTCGCCGGGGGCGCGCGCAGGTTCCTCGATGAAATCCCAGGTCGAGGCATCGGGTTCACCCACCGGGCGTTTAGCGAGTTTATATTGACGATTGATCGGGTCTGACATGTCGAAGGGTCCTTTTTTTGGGTTTGGGCAAAACTGCCGTGCGAAAGGTAGCGTTCAATTGGATTTATAAAGTGACTCCAACCGGTCTTTATAGGCCTTGGCGATAATGTGCCGCCTGATTTTCAGGGTCGGGGTCATTTGGCCGTTTTCGATATCAAATGGGGCGTCCGCAACGAGAAAGCGTCGTACTTTTTCCAGATTGCCGAGTTTGCGGTTGATCCGCCCCACCGCCTCATCGAGTGCCTTTAAGAAAGCCTTTTCGGTCTTCAGTACAGACGGATCGGTGGATAGGTTTTGGGCAGGCGCCCATTCGGCAATCCATTCCGAATCCGGAACGATCAAGCCCACAATATAGGGCTTTTTATCCCCATACACCATCGCCTGGGCAATCTCATTTTCGAGCGCAAGCATTCCCTCAATGCGCTGCGGGGATATGTTCTCGCCTTTGTCATTGACAATGATATCGCGTTTGCGGTCGGTAATCTTCAAATGGCCATCGGCATCAATCAAGCCAATGTCGCCGGTATGAAGCCACCCGTCACGCAAAACCGCCTTCGTGCTGTCTTCATCACGCCAGTAGCCGTGCATAACAAGTTCACCGCGAACAAGAATCTCACCATCATCAGCGATTTTCACCGTCGTATTCGCAAGCGGAGGGCCGACGGTATCCATCTTAATAAGTTCGGGACGATTGACGCTGATCACCGGGCCACTTTCAGTTTGGCCATAACCTTGTACGATATCGAGGCCAAGCCCCGCAAAGAATTCGCCGACTTCGGGGTTGAGCGGGGCACCGCCGGAAACCATCGCTTTGAGCTTTCCGCCAAACCGACCCCGGGCTTTTTTGCGCACCGTCCGGTCGAGAAAACCGAACTGCAACCGCTCAAAGAACCCAAGGCTTCCGGGGGATTTGAACGCTTTGGTGCCGAGCGCCATCGATCGCTTGAACAGTTTTTGTTTGGTGAGGCTTTCCTTTGCGATTGTCCGCTGAATGCGTGTGCGCAGTACCTCAAACAAACGGGGCACCACCACCATAACCGTCGGGCGGGCCTCACCCATATTGGTCGCGAGCTTATCGAGACCTTCGGCATAATAGATTTCCGCGCTCAAAAAAATCGGGAAAAACTGCCCTGCCGAATGCTCATAGGCATGTGAAAGCGGCAGAAAGGAAAGAAACCGGTCATCCCCAAGGCCATAGCTTTTCATCACCTCCGCAGCACCTGCGCAGTTATGCAGTATCGAGCCATGATGCTGCATCACGCCGCGCGGGGCGCCGCCGGTGCCCGATGTGTAAATCAGGCAGGCGACGTCATTGCGGCTCGCACTGCCTGCCCCTTCGATCATCTCTTTCCTCTGTTCGTCGGTGGCGACGTCTTCGTTCATGAGCGCATCCCAGTTTTCGATAGAAAGATTGAGATGTTGTTTGACTTGCGGTTCCTCGATGGTGATTGCATGGCGGCAACTATCGACATGGTGTGCGGCGGTCAGGACCAATCGGGCCAGTCGAGCGGTGGATATAATCACCGCTGATGCGCCTGAGTTTTCCAGGACGTGGCGGTAATCGCGCGGTGCGTATGTCGTATAGACAGGTACAGAAATTGCGCCGATCGCCATAATCGCATGGTCCGCAATCAACCACTCGGGGCGGTTTTCGCTGACAATCGCGACGCGGTCGCCAGCTTGAACCCCCAGTCTTTTGAGCGCAAGCGCCATGGTGACGATGGCATCGCGCACCTCTAGCCAACTTTGCGATTGATACTTTCCGTCCCGCTTCGCCCATAAAAACGGTCGTTTTCCATGCTTTTCCGCCTGGCGGAACATCATTTCGACCAGGTTCGGCCAATTTGGATTGAGCTCGACTGACACACACCGCCCCATCGGTATTTTATACTTTTCTGCTTTGTTCCAAGCACAGACGAGCAATGGGCGCAACCTCCTCAGAGGTCCGCGAGAAACGATGAACGATGGCGAGGAACCTAGCGCTGGTATTTTATGTAGGGCGTCACCTTGCCGAATTCGTCGTATAGCTTCCGCGCGGTCATATTGTCCTGCGCGGTCATCCAATAGACCGAACCCAAATTCTCTCGATCGGCGACCGCGTAAATCGCTTTCAGTAACGACGGGCCTACACCCAGGCCGCGTGCCTCCGCGCACACATAGAGATGTTGGAGATAAAGGACGTTCTCAATTTCCCAGCAATGGCGATGCTGTAAATAATGCGCTAGCCCGACGCCCTTATCGCCCGCCCAGGCGATTAACGCGTTGGGTTCGAACACATCATCGCGAAAAAAGCGCTCCAGAGTGGTTTGATACACCTCCTCGGAAACGACATGCCCATTAAAGCGAAGGTAAGCATCCCATAGCTCGCGCCATGTGTGCGCGTCGTCGGGTGTTATCGGGCGAACCTCAACACGGGGATCGGGCCTCGGATCGGGCTTTAGATCAGGCCGTGGATCGGGCATTTGGTCAGGTCGGGGATTAGCCCTCGGCGCTTCGTAGGTCGCTGTGTCGCCCGACGTCATGTGGCGAACCTCAATCATATGTCCATCCTTGCATGTCCTATCCAGCCACCTGTCATCCAGACTTCCCTCATCCGGGATGAATGCAAAGTCCATCATCGCCAACGGCAGCAATCCGGGGCCCGAAGGCGACAAGTTCTTTTCCCGAAAGCCGCCGTAGCGAAGCGATGTTTGCGGCGAAAACCGCTATATCACCGCGACGCTGCACAACGCCCAAAAGCTCGATCGGGTCGGCGATATAGGGAATCACCCCGTTTTTAACCGGTTGACCGCTCTCGTCGGTCAGAAGGTAGGCCGCACGCGCGCCAGCCGCGTCGCGTACCATCAACATGGGCGGCATACCCCCTAAAACGCACAGCATGGCACAGGATTTATGCACCCGGCCTTCGCCTGGCTTCATGACACCAAGGAAACATTTGGAATCGATAATTTCGCCCTTGAGTTTCGCAGGTCCCACCGCGACGGTTTCGAACGGCGGCGCAACCGCTGTCTCCCTTGGCTCCGCCATAATGTCGTCAGCCGATTGTAATTCGAGCATGCGCCAGGGGCCGCGTTCGATGAGGTAGCCCTTTGCCGATACGATTTGCCCGGCCAGGGGCTCAACCCAGTCCTGGGCACCTACTTTGCCGACACCAACGAGTAATACCGTTTCAGGCATCGGCCCCGCCGTTTCCAGCATGGGATAGGGCGAGGTAATCAGTCGCCCCGTGAGCGTGGTATCGATGCCGTACTCCCAGCGCCCGGTTCCCGCGTCGCGCATTCCCGAGGCGATCATCAGTCCGGCACCAAAGCTCAAGACAAACACGAGTACCACAATCGGCGCAGTCAGCCATTTGAGCCGCGTCGGCATCGGCAAAAAACCGATGAAATATGGTTTTGGCGATCGGCTCATGACGTCACCTCACCGGCGTCACCGGGTTCAGTGGGGCTGGGGACAAGTGCGGCCTGGGGCAGTGAAAGCACGGCCCTCGGCGTGCCTGGCGGTAGCGGGTTGGGGTCAACCTCTACCCGGTCACCGTTCAATCGCGCATGATACGTCGCAATCTTCTCGGTATAGGGGGCGGGGGACGCCCCGTCTTCGGGTCTGTACTGAAAGCCATGCCAGGGGCAGGTGATGCAGCCATCAATGACGCGGCCCTCGCCAAGCGGTCCGTTCTGGTGCTTGCACGCGTTCGCAACCGCAGCGATCTTGTTACCGTCGTAGCGGAAAACCGCGATGCGGTCGCCCGACGGCGGGGTGAGGATAACGGCCGTTCCGTCGGCAATCTCCGCCCAGGGGCCGGCATTCAGCCAATCGCCGTCAACCTTTCTCGCTGAGAGGCTTTTCGCCATCGCAGCAAGGTGAAACAAAGAAACCAACGCCGCACCGGCTATCACCATGGTGGGGCGAAAGCCCGAAAACGCGCCAGCCGCCGCCCCCATGGCCACATGCACAACGATCAGCCCATAGGCGAGGTAAACCAGCATGTGGAGGGTTTTCCAGAAAGGGGCGCCCAAGTTGGTGTTCCAATAATCATGGCTCGTGGCCGCGAGTAAAAACAGAATGATCAAGGCACCCGCACCCAGCGTTTGAAAGGGAAAGCGGCTGAAACTTCCATAGGCTGGGTTGATGCCGAAAAGCGACGAGATCGGGTCGATCACGCCAAATCCATGATACCAGGCAAGCGAAAAGAGGCCGTGCGCCAATGCGACAACGAATGTGAACACACCGAAATGTCGGCGATTATAGAGAAGCGGCAGAAATACGCCGGAAAGCCGCGCAGCGGGGCCAATACACAGCACAATCGTCAACATCACAAAGGCACAGGCACCCAGGGCACGGATCATAACAATTTCGGGGCTTAAGGCGTTTGGTCCGGAATGGGTTGCACTGGCAACCACATTGAACATGACGACAAAGCCAATCACCGCGATCAACAGCGCCAGATCATACCGCCACTTGTTCCGGTTCCATTGAACGGAGATATATTGATGGCCCATACCTAAAAACGCTCTTCTTCGCGGATACCGGGAAAGGTGTCTTCAAGGGCGATGGGGTGGGGCGCGGTAAATACAAAATACAGAATGGCCCCCACGATGACCGGCCAGATTAGCCATATCAAACGGTGGGCTGCCATGTGTCCTCGCTTCATGACGTTTCCCCCTGGGATACGGGCCCCTGTGATATCGGCTTGTCGGCGCGAAACCATTTCACGAGCAGGAGGGGCCAGAGTGCAACTGACCCCGGGAAAATGAGGCACTTGAACCCAAAACTGCCGCCATGCGCCGTTGGATCGACAATCCGGCAGCCGCGCAAAACGAATGCGATCGCGAACAGAAAGCCAATGGCGACATAGCCAGCGATAACCAGTAACAGCACTGTCAGGGCATCCAAAGAAGTTACCTTTTCCCGCGATCGCACAGGTCGTGCGCCAACAAAACTGAGGAAA
>JBCDDR010000045.1:0-14686 GCA_039180205.1 Pseudomonadota bacterium
CGTATGAGGTCCAGGAGCGTCCGTGGGAGACCTCAGCGGCTTACCACCTGGAGAGAACCCTGAGGGTTCACGTTCGCAGCCTTCATCAACCAATTGTGCCATTTGTTGCAGTTGCGCCTGCAGTTCCTGAACAGTCGGGGAAACGAATAAATTCTCGGTTTCGCCGTCTGATCCATTCATCATCGCCAATTCTTCTGGCGAGAAGAAATCTTCGTCAAAATCCATATCGCTTTGCGCCTCTGTCATGATTAATTCTCCTAGACAAGAAGCGGCGATTAGACCCGCTTGATGAACACCCAGATACCTTTTGAGGCATCGCTAGATTTCATATGAATACGCACTTTGGTAGGCGCCATTTTATAGTCGAATTCATAATCGAATACCGTATTGATCGAGCCCTTTGCGACGGCCTGAAAGAAATTCTTGAAAAATGCATGCCCTTTTGCACAGGGAGCGACATCGTTGAAGAAGTTCTTGCCCATCACCTGGTCAGTTGACCGACCGCTGATGCCTGACTCGACGTGATTGTATCGAATCACATTGCCCTGCTGATCCAGCAAAATCGCGCCGAACGGCAAACGCTCAACGCGTTCAGGATCAGTCGCGAGCAAGTTTGCAACATCACCCGATCCAAACTTAACCATTTCCATTATTTGGTCTCCAATTTTTCCATGTGCGGAAGCCAGCCCGCTCCATCGGTTTCTCAGCAGGCGGCGCTTTTGCTCTTCACGTCACCCCACTCAACGCCGAAACGAAACCGTTCAACGCTAGGATCGGGTTACACGAGCTATATTAAAAAAAGGAAAACCCCACGAAAAAGGACCAGTCTTTTTCTTTTGGGCAGCAGGGAATATTTTACTCAGCTATTGATTACTTTAATTTTTTCTAATCAGTAGATTACGTTTCCTTAACCAAGTTTTGGTCATCAAAGGACCTTGAGAATAATCAGCGTAGGTTCAGTCCATGACAGACCATCTCGATGCCGCCGATACGAGGCACACCCCTGACTACTTCCCGGAATTAGAATCAGATGAGGGGTCGCCCTCGGTCGCAAAACCTTCGGTGGTTACAGTCGGAGCCGATTGTCCTCTCAGCCTCGAAGATATTGAGACCATATCGTGTGGAATTCAGCCCGTTCAAATCGCCGATGCGGCGTCCAAAAAGATGGCGAAATCAGCTGAGTATCTTGACAGTCTCGTCGCACAAAATCTTTGCATCTATGGCGTGACAACCGGTTACGGGCCCTTGGCGGACAATCATATCGATCCGCGATGCAGCGACCAATTGCAACGAAATCTCGTCTATCATCTGGCCAGTGGCGTTGGCGAGCCATTGCTCTGGCAAAGTGCGCGAGCCGTTGTCGCGTGTCGCCTTCAGGCTCTGTCTCAGGGCCTTTCCGCTGTTTCTCAAACCGTTCCTAACATGTTGGCCGCGGTTTTGAATTCTGGTCTTGCCCCTGTCATTCCTGAAAAAGGAACCGTGGGGGCAAGTGGCGACCTGACCCCGCTTTCGCATATGGCACTCGCCTTGATGGGTGAAGGGGGATGGATTGATCAATATGGAGAGGTCGATAACGCGACGGCCTTTGCGCGTCTTGGCTTCGCTCCTCTACAGTTGGGTCCGAAAGAGGGGCTGGCACTCGTCAACGGCACATCAGCAATGACCGGCATTGCCGCGCTTAATGGCGCGCTTCTGCGCCGCCTGATCAAATGGAGCTGCCTGCTTTCGCTTGCAAATGCGGAAGTTTTTAACGGGCACCGCTCAGCCTGGCACCCGCTTGTTGGGGCAGCCCGGGGGCAACCAGGTCAGCAAATCATCCATGATGTATTGTGGTCGCTGTTGCAGGCCGATGCGAAAATGCAGCCGCATGATCCAACACCAAAGCCAATCGAGGGGTCGGGTGATGTTCGTCATGACCAACTCTTACCCCAAGACCCATATTCAATCAGGTGCGTACCCCAACTGCTGGGCGCGTGTCTCGATATGCTTGAACATCATGATGCGATTGTCTCGCGTGAAATCTCGGCCGTTACCGACAACCCACTTCTTTTTGCCGATGAGGAAACGCTGATCCACGCCGGAAATTTCTTCGGCCAGCATGTCTCCTTTGCATCAGATAGCCTGACCAACGCGGCGATTATGGTGGCGGTGATGCTGGAACGACAAATCGCCCGCATTACCGATGTGCGCCAGAATGAGGGGCTGCCTGCCTTTTTGCAGGGAAACCAGACCGGGCTCAACAGCGGCTTCATGGGCGCACAGGTGACAGCGACCGCGCTTGTCGCTGAAATGCGCACAAAAGCCGCACCCGCCTCAATCCAGTCGATCCCAACGAACGGAAATAATCAGGATATCGTCACGATGGGAACGATCGCAGCGCGCCGGGCGAACGAAATCCTCGCCGATGTATCGCGTGTCGCCGCCATCCATTCGCTTTGCATGGCGCAGGCGATCGACCTGCGTGAGCAGGAAGGCGCTCAATTCAGCAGCGCTACATTAGGGGTGAGAGCGATGGTTCGAGAGATATCACCCTTTCTCGACGATGACCGGCCGCTGAGCCATGACATCGAAAATCTCAGTCAAATCCTGAAAAATCGCGAAAAAACCTCTGAAGCTCTCGAAAATATACAATTCGTAAAGGATGCCTTAGGGCGTTTTTAAGGCTCAGTATTTATACAGACAGTATCTGTTAGCGCCACATCGAGTGACAGATACCGGCTGGCGGCATTTTCGTCGTCACCGGGATCAGATCCAAGTGAAGATTTCTCTGCATCCTCTTCTTGGATCTCTAGTGAAGAGCCATTTTTAAGGAGATCTCCCATGGCTGTAGAAAAAACCGTCGCGTCGTCGAGCCTTGCTGAAGTTGTTGACCGCGTTCTTGACAAAGGTGTCGTTGTTGACGCGTTCGTTCGCGTTTCGCTCGTCGGAATCGAGCTCGTTTCCATCGAAGTTCGCGCGATTGTAGCCAGCGTCGATACCTATCTTCGTTACGCCGAAGCTGTTGGCCTGACGACAGATCCGGTCACTGTTGCTGCCTAATTCGGCAAAAAACCTGTTGCTGGCAGATGGTGGATTTTATCTTTCAGATACCGCGCCATCTGCCGGCAACACCCTACCCCAGCCCAAGTCGCTGTCTCCGCTACGAGTACAGAGCGCCGCGCGGAAATGCGCCCCGGTTTACGACACGTATACGAAAGGTGATCGGTAAATGTCATCGACATCCAATCCAGCTGCTTCCGTTGCCTCTGTAAGATCGTCGGCGCGTTCCTATCTGGCGCAGCTACGGGCTGAGCGACTGGCAAATCGGGGTGCCAAGATCGCGGACGAGGCCCAAACCGGCACCATAGAGAGTGATAGCGGAACAACAGGCGCGCCAGACGGCGATCAAAAAACAGCCCGGGCGGTCTCGCCTGACCCTATGTCGGTTGGAAAACGCGGTGTGCGCGTGAGCAACGCAGAAACAGGTACCAGCAACGCCGACGAACTTTTGCGCGATGATGCGATTGCCGAGTTAAGAACACTGGCAGGTTTGCCCGAAGAGACGATTTCCGCTGATGCGCTGAAGGGAGAGCTTCCTGAAGGCCCCGCCCCGCAAAAGGCGCCCCGGAAAAAGGAATCCAGAAAAAAGCGTAATCGCGCTGCCGCATCTGACGCGAGCCCCGCCGCGAAAACGACCACGAGAAGTAAAGCAAAAAAACAGGATGCTGACACCGCGTCGCGCAGCTCAAAGTCGCCTGCGCCGGGCAAAACATCGGTTGCGAAGACAAAGCCAACAGCTCAGGTTCGCGGAAAGCAGATCCAAACCCTGCGACGTGACCGTGTGTCATCGCGCGCAGCCAATCATGCATCACAGCAAGCCATTCGAGAAGCCCGCCTGACCCAGCGCGCGGCGGCTGCAAAACACCGCGCGAATGCCGCTGAAGCCCGAAAGGCCCAGGCCAAAGCCCGCGCCGAGATAAAGGCAAACGCATCACAATCGAATATACAATCGAAAACGGATGGACGCCGCCGTTCCGCCGCAAGCGCGGGTTCGGCAACCAGATCGATCATGTCCAGCCGTCCCTCCGGTGTGCGTTCATCGCGCCCGAAAACACCAAAAACGTCTCAGCCTCCACTAACCGAACTCAAAGGAATTGGCGAAGCCATGAGCCACCGGCTCGCCCAGGCAGGCATCCATACGATGTCTGATTTGATCGCACTTTCGGTGGATGACATCCAAGCTCGTCTTGGCCCGGTGAGCGCACTTGCCAACGTTGCCGGATGGCAGCAGCAGGCCCGCGAACGCCTCGGTAAAGGCTGACTCCCGCTTTTTTATCAAGCCGGTTCGCCACGTTCGCGCGGCGCCAAATCATCGTCGCGAAGTATCTAACCCAATTGGTTAATTCCGTAACGGGGCGTTAACCAAAACCGTTGCAATCTCTTTTATCATAACGCGCCGAAAATTGACGCATGTGTCTTGGAAGGGCAACGATGACATTGCAGAAAGCAAGCCTGACGGAAAGTCTCGAAACCGCTGCAGCGCCCGGGAAACTGGCCCCGGAGACCATAGATGGCGGCATCGATTTAGGGTGCCGCAGCTTCGGGAAGGACTTTGTTCTGACCCCCGAGCTGGAAGCCTTATCGACGCGCGCTCTACGCTACTTAAACGCAAACATTCCCGTTCATTTTCGCGGCCTCGCAGGTTGTGGCAAGACCGCACTTGCGCTTTTTCTTGGAAATGAAATCGGGCGAACCGTTTATTTTTTGAATGGCGACGCAACACGCACGACCGACAATTTGATCGGCCGTGAAACCGGGGTCAAAACCCGTCAGGTGATCGATCGTTACGTCCATTCGGTCCAAAAACTCGAGCATGAAACCAGCATCAACTGGCAGGCCGATGTGCTCACAAAAGCGGCCCTCGGCGGCGGAACGCTGATCTATGATGAATTTACCCGATCCCCCGCAGAAGCCAACAATGCGCTACTTTCGGTTCTGGAAGAAGGTATTATCGTTTTGCCAGCTTCGGCAGGCAAAGGCAGTTTTGCACAGGTTCATCCTGACTTCCGGATTATATTCACCTCAAACAGTGCTGAATACGCCGGTGTTCAAGCAGCACAGGACGCGCTGATTGATCGAATGATCACACTTGACCTCGACGACCTTTCGGCCGAAACCGAGGTTGCGATTGTGATCCATCGGACCGAACTTCATCCAGATGAAGCGCTGAAAATTGTATCGCTTGTAAGGGATTTTCGCCGCTCGGGCGCATTCACCCAGTCCCCATCAATGCGGGCGAGCCTGCTGATCGCTCAAATCGCTGCGCACAATGACTTACCGGTGTCGGCTGACGACCAAGCCTTTGTCGATCTCGTCTTCGATGTTCTCCTCTCCAAAGGCATCCGCCCTGCTGAACGCGACGGTCAGGACAAGCTCAAATCCGCACTATTTGGACTCATCAACGCGCACTGCGGACCAAACCTCACCATGAAAAAGAAAAGGGCCTGACCGATGGGACAAGTGGTTCATCATAGCCAGGCATCGACCTTGGCGGACGTACTCGACCGCGTTCTCGATAAGGGAATCGTGGTCGCTGGCGACGTATCGATTTCCCTTGTTGGGGTAGAGCTTTTGACCATCCGCTTACGTTTGCTTGTGTCGTCGGTCGATAAGGCGCGCGAAATGGGCATTTCCTGGTGGGAAACGGATCCATTTCTGAACGCAAAAGCGAAATCGCTTGAGCTTGAGAAAACCGAGCTCCTTGAGCGGATCGAAAAACTCGAAAGCGCTCTCAAACTCGAACAGGTAGGCGGGAAGGTTATGCGACCGCATGATCTGAGCCACATCACAGGCGAAACGAGCGCCTCAACCCCGAGAGCAAAGCAATGAGCGGGCGCGACCCTAAACGACCGAATGAAAACCTGGATTTCGAAGCTGCACGCGCACGCTTGAAGGGCATCGGCGATGGGCTTGGCAGCTTGTTTGACACAGTTTCGGGTCTGTTGGATGAGGCCGTGAAAAACGGCGAAGCCAAACGAAGCGGCACAAGCGAAAGCAAAGCCGGCTTCACAACAGATTTTGATATGCGCGTCCGCTCGCTCGACGATGTGATTCAACGTCGTCAACAATCTGCGAGCGCCGCGGCGGCGCGATCGGCAACGGCCCGTCCCCGTCCGACGCCCAAAACAGACCGGCGTGCGCAAAAGCAGCCATCACCGGCCGTTCCCCTCGGCGTTGAAACGCATGAAGCTGATGACATGATATTGATCGTGATCACGCTAGGGGATGCCAATGGTGCCGGTGTTCGGGCGACCTCGGAAAATGGAAAAATTCACATCAGATCAGTGGGATGGCAGCAGACGGTCCCTCTACCCTGGGATAGCGTCGGCGATATCGAACGCATTGAACGTCCCGGGTATTTGACGTTTCAGATTTCCAGAGCTTCTGCCGAAACCGGCACACCTGATTGATAAAGAAAGATAGGAACCCCCATGCAACGTTATGTATATGGAATTATCCGGACCCGAGAAATTGTTGGCTTCGATGTTGAAGGGCTGGGCAGCGGCACACCGAAACCTGAATCGATCCCAATTGGCGATGGCCTGGCGATGATCACCACGCCTTTTGATGGCGAGAAAATTCGCCCAAGCCGCAAAAACATGCTGGCCCATACGCGCGTGCTTGAGCATGTGATGACCCAACATGACGTGCTGCCGATGCGGTTTGGGACAGTGCTACCCGCGGAGGACGAGGGCGAAGCCATTTTGAATGCCCACAAGCAAGAATTTCAGAAAGCATTTGAAGACGTTGAGGGTCACCGTGAGCTTTCGCTTAAGGTATTTTGGAAGGACGGGGTGGCTTTTCGAGAGATCATGGAGGAATCCGAAGAGCTTCGCACGTTGCGTGACAATCTTGCAAAAAAAGACCCCGCGCAAAGCCACTATGAGCGCATAGAGTTCGGCAAAAAAGTTGAAGCGCAAATCGCCGCCAAACGGGCAAAGGAAGCCGACGATCTGAAGTTTCGCATACAGCATATCTGCAAGAAGTTCGCTGAGGGGCCGATCAATGATGATGTCATGATCGCCAATTTCTCGTTCCTCGTTGATGCCGAACAGGAGGCAAAGCTCGACGAAACCGTCAATCTTTTGGACGAAGTCCATTGCGAACGGCTTTCCTTCCGTTATGTGGGGCCAATGCCGCCCTTTTCGTTTGTTGAGCTTAAGATCGATCCGGTCAACGCCACCCCTGAACCCGCGTGATCACCCAATGGGATTAGTTTCAAAACTGCTGACGTTTCCGGTTTCGGTGCCTGTCGCCGGGATCAAGGGTCTTGTCATGAAGCTGCATGAGACGGCGGAGGCGCAATATTACAACGCCGAAGCCGTACGCGCGGAACTGGTCGTTCTGGGCGACCGGCTCGACAATGGTGAAATCAGCGAAGAGGTTTTTGAGGAACTGGAAGAGCAGTTGCTCGATCGCCTCGATGAAATCGAAGCCTACCAAAAGGCAAAAGCAGAGGGTGCGCAATGAAGTCCGCCCAGGCCGCACCAGCGCTAAGCGGGAGCGTTTTTACCGTCCGCATCGTCGATGACGCCGCTTTCTCAGGCATGACGCCGCCGGTACGCCTCGCGATGCGCGATATGATCCGCCTCGGGCTTGCCCCGGGTGATCTCGTCTCGTTTGGAGATGATGGCGTGGTGCCTGTCGTTCCCTCAAGCGCGCTCGAAGAAGGATGTATCGGAATACCCCACGCCCTTGAAAGACACCTCCATTGCCGCGAAAATGAAACGGTTGAAATTTCCCAAGCGCCCGCCCACGCGAGACCCAGCTTCGATCTCGGGACGACTCACCCCAAAAATGACCAATCGATCCGGTTCGACGATATCGGCGGATTGGGCCCTGAACTTGGACGATTGCGTGAGATGGTCGAGTTGCCGCTTGTCCGGCCGGACCTGTTTCAGCATCTGGGCATCGCGCCACCGCGCGGGGTTTTGATGTCGGGCCCGCCCGGTTCTGGGAAAACATTGATTGCCCGGGCGCTCGCCGCGGAGACCAACGTCGCCTTTTTCGATATTGCAGGGCCCGAAATCGCCGACAAACACTTCGGGGAATCCGAGGCACGTCTGCGCGAAGTTTTTGAAGCCGCACGCGCTCATGCACCCGCGATCTTGTTCATTGATGAGATTGAGTCGATTGCGCCGAGACGCGAAACCCTTTCTGGCGATCGCCAGGCCGAAATGCGCCTTGTTGCACAGCTCCTCACGCTTATGGACGGACTGGATGAACGCGGCGATGTCGTTATCCTTGCCGCGACAAACCTGCCTGACCTGATCGACCCGGCGCTAAGACGTCCCGGCCGGTTCGACCGAGAAATTGTGCTGAGCGCCCCCGACGCTGTCGGACGAGCAGAAATCTTGGCGATACATACCCGCTCAATGCCACTTGCAAAAAACGTAAACCTTTCAGCCATCGCCAACCGTGCCCATGGGTTCGTTGGTGCTGATCTCGCAAGTCTCGTGCGCGAAGCCGGGATGTCGGCCCTGCGCCGAGCGGCCAATCAATCGCTCCAGGAACTGCATGTTTCGGCAGATGATTTCAACCGGGCCTTTGACGAAGTTCGCCCCTCGGCGCTGCGCAGTTTTGCTGTTGAAGTGCCGACGACATCTTGGGCCGATATTGTGGGCGTCGAAGACGCAAAGGCTGCGATGCGCCAGGCTATAGAATGGCCGCTCCGGTATGCGGATCATTTCGATGCGTTGAAGCTTGCGGCACCGCGCGGCATTCTTCTTTATGGTCCCCCGGGGACAGGAAAGACGTTGCTGGGAAAAGCGCTCGCCCATGCCGCTGAGGCCAATTTCATCGCAATGAACGCAGGCGAGCTCCTCTCGATGTATCTTGGCCAATCGGAGCGCGCCATTCGCGAGGTTTTTGCTCGTGCGCGGTCAAGCGCCCCAACGGTTTTATTTTTTGACGAAATCGATGCACTCGCGCCTAAGCGGTCGAACCAACTGAGCGAAACCACCTCGCGGGTTGTGGCCCAGCTGTTGACTGAAATGGACGGGCTGAGCTCACGCGCAGGGATCTTTATCCTCGGCGCAACAAACCGATTGGAAGATATTGACCCGGCGATTCAGCGCCCTGGGCGATTTGATCTGAAAATACTCGTCGATCTACCCGACCGGAGCGACCGGACTGCCCTTTTGAAGTTCTATCTGAGTTCGACCCCTTCTGAACACCTGGACCTCGACGCAATTGCGGAACGTTCCGACGGGTTTTCAGGTGCCGATATGGCGGAGCTAGTACGGGCTGCGCGTCAGGCCTGCCTCGCGCGCTCACTCGACGACGATACGCTTGTCGCGCCCACCGACCTTCGGATCACCAACGCAGACTTTGAAACAGCGTTGGCACAAAAGGGGAGACGCGTATGAGCAATCAATCCAAGCAAAATCAAGCCGCTTTGCTTTACGCAATCATCGCCGAAGGCACGCAGCTGAATACCGTGAACACCGGGCTTTTCGGTATGAAACTTGAAATTGTCACCGGGGGTGGGTTGAACGCGATTGTGAGTTGGCATGAGGCCTCGGCGCTAACCGAAGTCCTTGGGAAAGAAAACGAAGACCAGATCAAAGACCTCGTCATCGACTATCACACGCTGCTGAATGAGCTAAGCGCACATGTCGATCTGCTCCCTGTTCGGTTTGGCACAGCGTTTCCAGACGGTGACGCTATCGCCCGTCATCTTGAAACGAATCTTGATGATTTGAAATCTCAGATTTCCAGGGTCCGGGGCCACCAGGAATGGACAATTCTGTTGAGCGAAAACACGAGGGACGAGGCCCCGTCCGCCGCCGACCCGAAAGACTATCTGCGCGCGCGTCAATTGGCGAAGAAAGCGAAGCTCGAGGCCGAAAAGGGCCGCGTCGATCTTGTGAACAAGCTCCTTGTGCCACACGATCTAGGCGTGGCCGAAGCGTGGTGCGACACGGTATCGAAGGAAAGCGCCGCCCAAGGTGTTTTTGCCACAATCAAATTGCTAGTCCAAAGATCGACTGATCAGGCGTTCCTCGCCAAACTTTCGGCAATTATCGAAGGTGAAGCGGGGGTCGATGCCAGCGTGATCGGCCCTGAAGCGCCTTTTGCGTTTGCCCGAATAGAAAGCCAAAACGATGCAGCTTGAGCGCTCTGCCACATATCCTCAACCGGTATCTGTGATGGCGACCGATCGCGCGTTCGGTGATGAGTCCCTCGCCGATCTGCTGGGCGGCCTAATCGAAACCGGCGTCGTTCTTCAGGCCGACGTGACGCTAAGCCTGGCTGGAATTGATCTTGTCTATGTCGGGTTGAAAGCCGTTATCTGCTCCGCGGATGCCCCCCCTGCCCGCGCCGCCCTCGGCCTGCTGCCGGAGCCTTCGTAGCGCCATGATCGCCAAACTGGGTGCAATGTCAGAGACCGTGCGACTGGGGTGGATTGAGGCATTTGCCGATCAAGCGGCAACTGCCGGAGGGCACCTTGCGATCCCTGTCGGAGACTTCCATGCTCTGATCTATTCTGGTGAAACACAAGGTAGCCACGCAGATTTTTGCGCGCGCCTGCTCGCCGCTGGTGAAACGGCACGCATTATCCCGGCGCGAATGGGGCAGGCCTTGAATGATATCACCACCCTGTCCACTCTCGTCGGTCAAAAGGCAGAAGCGATCAAAGGTCAGCTTGCCTCTTTGGGAACAAAACGACAGCTATCGCTTGTCAGTGAAGCTGAACTCCCTGCCCCGTTTGACGAATGTCACAGTCTTCGCGAAAAACATCAATATATTCAGGATGTTCGGCAGTCGCTTGACAAGGCCATTTCGCCGGCTCAGCCTTTTTTGGCTTGGGCGCGCGATCAAGGTGCATCGGTTGGCGCACCGTTTGCTTGTGGTCAAAACAAAGTCGCCATCGACCTGCTCATGGCGCGCGATACCATTCAAGACAGTCTGGAATACTGGGGTCTCCATCGCCCTGACAACATTCAGTGTGCGCTTATCGGTCCTCTGCCGCCCTTTGGCTTCCTCAATTCCGTCTCGAGAGAGGCTGCTCAATGACTGTGAATGTAGATAACCTACTGGACCTGAATGCCTTCGGCATTGGCCTCGATGATGTTCTCTCGCAAGCCAAGACCGCTGTGGCGGACGATCAGGGCCGGATCCAGATAGATCCCGAAAATGTTGAACGCGACCTTGCCAAGCTCGTGCTGGTGGTTGTCGAACTCCTGCGGCGTCTGATGGAGCATCAAGCACTGGCGCGCATGGATCGGGGCACATTGAGCGAAGAGCAAATTGATGCCCTGAGCGACGGGCTCTATCGCGCCAAAGCCAAGATTGACGAAATGCGCAAGGCTTTCGGTATTCCCGATGATCAGTTCAACATCGACCTGGGGGCACTTGGATCGATCCTTTAGCCACCAACACCCGACAAAGATCATTCGTGATAACAACCGCTTAAGGTTCCTTAACCAAAACGTGCGATAACCCGCTCCAGATTGAGTTGCTGGGAATCGACGACAATGAGTCAAACCAACGCGCGATGGGCCTTACCCATTCAGCTATTGTGCATCCTTGCGATGATCACCGGGCCTTTGCTGGCTTGGTTGATGGCCGGGCAAATGGCCAATGCCCAACCCATACCCGTTCTTTTTGCATTTGGTGCGATGCCGTTCCTGATGGGGCTTATCGTTCTGGTCTGGCTCGAATTCGCAGTGATCCGGCCAATCCGACGCCACCTGAATACACTCGATCAGATCCTTGAAACGCCTCAAGATGTGGCGATCCCGGCGACGACTGCTGGACTTGAAGGTGCGCTGGCGCAAGCCTCAGGCGAGATTGCCGATCAATTTATTGATCTAGAGACTGCCGTCAGGGAAAGCGACGAGGAACGACGTGCGCTTGAAGAAAAGTCAAAAATGTCGGCTGCGGTTGGCAAAATCGATATGCGACTGGCGCGGATGGACGACTGGTTGAAGGAAAACCATGGCTCCGTCCTCAAAATGCACGAACAACTGGCCCAGAAATGCGTGGCTTCGGTTGAAGGGGTCGAACGATTGACCGCCGTTCAAACGGCGCAGCATCAGGCGTTCAAAGGCCAACTGGCCGAAGTGCCGAGGGTTTTGCAGTCACTACAACAGCACGAGAAAACATTCAAGAAGCTCGACCCTGAGGCAATCATGGCGCTGGCGGAGCGTATGGCCGCCGCACAGACGCAAGTTGAGCAGTCGGCTTCCGATCTTGGGGATACAGCAGACGCGCATCGTGAAGCGCTAAACAAGACAAATGCCGCCGCAGCGGAAATTGAGGGTAGCGCGGCGCAATGCACTGAAAAGGTTGCCGCCGCAACCACCGATATCGAAGCCGTGGCTGAACAAGCAGATGCGATATCAAAATCGCTGCAGGAAGCGTCGGCGAACCTGAGCGCGCTGGCGGAGGCTGGCAAAAGCTCACTTGAGGATGAGGTTGCGAGCTTTGTAACCTTTGCCCGCGCCATTGGCGATGCCGCTCAAAAAATGACGTCAGCGACGGCGCGGATGGAAAATAGCATTGACGAGACCGCGAGCCTTACTGAAGGGCAAGCAAAGGCCGCAGCGCAAGCCATCACTGCGTTTGAAAACGAGGTTCAAGGGCTGGGCGCGCTTACAAAAAGTGAACTGGCCAAGGTGAGTGATGACGTGCGCCAGGCAGCCGACGCCCAGATGGCGAAGTCGGGCGCGGCGCTGGAACAATCGGCATCGACCGCATTTCAAAAGATCGAAGCATCGGTTGGAGGCGGTATTTCAAAGCTAACCTCAGAGCTTCAAAGCACAACCAACGAAGTCATTTCCGACCTCGCGGCGCGTCTCGAAGCACAGGTTTCTGCGATCGGCGAAATGTTGACCGGCACGCTCGATGGGTTCGGTCCCGAGGCGCGTGAGGCAGCGATTGCCGCGACCCAGGCACTGAAAGAAACATGCGACACCTACAGTCAAAGTATCGCCGGAGAGCTTGAGGCCCTTGGTGCGAATACTCAATTGCTGGCGGACGTCCGCAAAGCCGCATCAACGGTAACGACGCTGGTGGAAGAAACGGCAGACTATGCCGAGCGAGCACAGCAAAGTTTCGACGGGCAAATCCGCGCGCAGAAAGAAGCGATGGAAGCCTTATCCGAGGCAAGTCATGTCATCGGTGAGCAAACCAGCGCATTGGCGTCGGTCGAAACCGATACGCTTGAGGCGGCACTTCAAAACCTCAAGGTGAAGACTGACGAAATGGCAGGGCAAACCAATGAAATCGGTCAGAGCCTGCGCGATGAATTTGAAGCGCAAACAAATTGGGTTCGCACGTCTATTGAACGCCTGTCCGAACAGCTGAGCATCATTCAATCCGCACCTGCTGTCGGAGAAGAGCTGACAAAATCCATCGCACCCCTTGAACAAGGGATTGGCGAGCTGAAAACACAAGTGGCGACGCTGGGCGATATCGCAAATGATCGTTCCCCCGAGATCGACGCCCTTTCCGAGCGGCTGGATGAGCGTCTGGAAGGGCTGGCAAACCGGCTTGAAATCGTAGCGGAAGCGAGTTCGAAGGGTCCAGCGGCGACGTCCGCACTGCGCCAACAAATCCGCCAACTGGGGCAACAAGTAGGGCAACAGGGTGAGGAGATGCGCGGCACCTTGAAGGAACTCCGCAGCCAGCATCTCCAGTCATTAAAATCACGCGTGCGGCAGATGCCAGAAGAGACACTCAAGCTTGTGCTGCCGACCATCGAAGAGGGGTTTGCTGACATTAAAGACGCCATGCAAGATTTGTTTACATCCCCAGCCATCGAAAACCCGGACCAGGCAAGCGAAACAGCGATTGAACCGCTCGACACCACGGCCCTCTCGATCGGCGAGCGGCTGGCTCAAACTATGGCTGCAATGGATGCAATTGAAGAGGAGCTGACGGGACTTGCCGCAGCAGCACTCGCAGCGCCCGAAGCGGCCGGAAAGTCACAAACAGTTATGGATATGATTGCAGACGCTGAGAAGGTCTTAACCCAATGGACAGGCAAGCTGAACAATACAGCGACAGCGATCGCCATTGCCAAGGATGCGGCCTAAGCGCGCACCCTTTGCGCCCTTAAGTAAGGCATAAATAAACCGGTCTAACACTCTGTATTACAGAAAAAAACCTGGCCTTTTTGAACATGAAACACAAATCTCTCACCGAATCTATTTTCTCGATCAGGTCGTTGGCATTTGCAGCAGCAATTGCGGCGAGCTGCCTTGTGCTCGGTATCGCGACCACAACTCATCCCTTCGAGGGACTTGGCATGTCCTCAGGCGGGCAATCGGCAACTGCGTTGACCTCTGCGATGATCGCGGTGGCGGGTTTCGTGTTTTTCTTCAGAACCTTCAACGGGAGAGTGGCTGACCTTGTAGCGTTCCATCAGTTAAGTCAGACGATTGACGTTCCCAGTTCGACGTCGTCCGATCCTGAGGCCCTCGCGAGAGCTCTCGAGGCGTATGTTGGAGAGCAAGAATCAGCGAACGCTGCCGCTCAAGAAAAGATTGTCGAGTTAGAGGATCAGCTTGACGGCCTGAGGCGAGAACTGGCTTCGAGGTCGGCACTGACGACCGATGGCGAGCAGACCGCGAAACTGGAGCGCGAAATCGAATCGCTGCATACCGCAATTCAAGCGATGGCTGACTCGGTTGAGTCA
>JBCDDR010000046.1:0-14445 GCA_039180205.1 Pseudomonadota bacterium
ACTGAGATCCATTCGATGGATTTTATCCTCTTACGGGGCTTCGCGAAGAAGAGCTCGCGCACCACATGGCCTGTAAGCGGATAAAATCCATCGAATGGATCTCAGTGGCATAAAAACCCATAAATCATGGGTGGGATTTTTGCCGGGTACCATTTTTTCCCAAGTGGCATCATCCCACGCAACACGAGGCCCAGGTTACAGTGCTCGAACAGAACATTCATAGTCATGACAAGAACAAAACAAGAAATTAGAGTGTTTTGTTCGCCGGATTGGCAAAAAATCGGTCGGCAATGTTCAAAAAAGAAGGGCAATTGATCGCTCCGATCAGTGTCGGCACCTGTTAATTCTTTCTTAATTTCCCATCTGTAGGCATGAAATCCTACACGAGGGCATTGACCGATAGTCAAGTTCCACGTTACACCAATGTATCTCGAAACTGTGATGCTGACGTGAGGTCAACAGGGATAAAGGGACTGCCGGTGACGTTATCCGGTCATCCCCATCGACTGTCTCACATGATGCGTTGCTTCGTTCTAAGTGCCGAAACAGGCAAGGGCACGAAGAAGAGCTGAACACATTCGGGGCGAGCGGCACATGAGGGTGCCGAATGCCCACCCTGGGGACAGCCCATGTCGCTGTACATGAACACCAAAGTCAACCGCGTTGACAAAAAAGGTCGCGTTTCCGTCCCTGCGATTTACCGGAGCCGGATTGAGGCCTTGGATAATCCTTTCAAGGGGGTTGTGCTGTCCCGCTCAGACGAAGAGCAATGCATCGTCGGGTATGACATGGCCTACATCCAACAGAGTATCGAGACATTGAAAAACGCGACATTCGATAAGACATCCGGTCCGGGCCCTTTCACCCCAAAATGGTTTCGCGATATCGCCGATCTTCAGTTCGATCCCAACGGTCGGATCATCATTCCGGCCAAATTTCGTGAATTCGCAAACATCAATGACCGCGCTGTGTTTTCCGGGTGCGGGTATTATTTCCAGATTTGGAATCCCGAGGCTTACATCGCAAGTGGTGGCATTCTCGACGAGGAGCTATGCGAATGAGCCATCCTCTGCACATTCCGGTCATGAAAGATGAAGTTGTTGCCTATTCCGCCCCGGTTCAGGGGGGTGCCTTTCTCGATGGGACATTTGGAACCGGTGGGTATAGCCGCGCGCTCTTGGCTGCGGGGGCCGCTCGTGTAATCGCAATCGACCGCGATCCCGAGGCGGTCGCGCTCGGACGGGTGCTGGAGGCGGAACAGCCAGGCCGTTTCTCGATCTTTGAAGCCCGGTTTTCAGAAATGGAAACAGTTTCGATTGAGGCGCTGGGCATGGGTGCGCTTTTCGATGGTATTCTCCTCGATATAGGCGTCTCTTCGATGCAGCTTGATCAGGCCGAGCGGGGCTTTTCGTTTCAACAGGAAGCGGCGCTCGATATGCGTATGTCGAGGTCGGGGGAAACTGCCGGCGATATCGTGAATGAATATGCCGAAGACCATCTCGCGAATATCATTTATCAATTTGGTGAAGAGCATAAATCACGCCGCGTTGCGTCCGCCATTGTGCGCGCGCGAGCAGAGGCGCCAATTCAAACCACGACTGAGCTTGCGGAGATTGTTGCGCGCGCGCTCCGCGGTCGGCGTGGGCGTACGCATCCAGCGACCAAGACATTTCAGGCCTTGCGTATTGCGGTCAATCAAGAGCTCGATGAGCTGAAGCAGGCCATCGCAGCGGCGGCGCGCCTATTGAAAAAAGGTGGGCGGCTCGTCGTTGTCACGTTTCATTCGCTCGAAGATCGTATCGTGAAGGATGTATTTTCGGGGCGGCTTTCGCGCGGGCCTTCGGTGTCTAGACATATGCCGCGAGGTGGGCCCATAGGAGAGCTTGCTTTGCCATTTGAGGCGCGTCCGCGCGGCGCGGTCAAGCCAACCGAAGACGAATGCGCGCGCAACCCGCGGGCACGGTCCGCCAAGCTACGGTGCGGCATTCGCACGGCACATCCGGCCACTGCCGATGTGGGGGGTGTCTAATGCGTATCCCGCTTTTGATCAGCTACGGGGCTGTCGCCATCATGGCAGCGGGTTCTTTCGGCTTCAGCTTGTATGTTGAGGAGCGGCGTACCGCACTGAAGGACCTTGGCGCGCAGATTGAAGCGGACCGCAGAGCCATCAAGGTTTTGGAAATCGAGCTTGCGCATCTGACCCAACCTGAGCGCCTGCAAGAAATTGTCGATCGTCATCTTGATATGCGTGCCCCCCGATTTGGGCAGCTGTTTGGTAAGCCGGGTGATCTTGCTGCCGTTTTACGGTTGTCGCAGGGGCTTGATCCCATGCCGGGCCCGAATGAGGCGACAAAGCCTGAGCCTGCCGCCTCTCCCCTCGCTACAGCACCTGCAGAAGGGGCGGTTGATGTTCCGCAAGTCGTTAAGCGGGCGCGTCTGGCGATTGCAGGCGGTGACCCATTGAAGCAGCCGGTTGCGCGTCCTGTGATGCGGCCGCGTGCAGCCCCGGCAACGCGGGCGGATCATTTGCGCTCGATCGCTTGGCGCAAGCGCGCCCGTGACCTGGTGGAACGGGTTGCTAATCGCTCGGCTGAGCGGGGAGGCGGATCATGACGCGCACACGATATCAAATTAACGGCCAGCGCAAAGAAGTTGTCCTTGGTATGCGCGAACGGCTGAAGGTCGTCATGGTCATTTTCGCGTTTGCCTTCATCGCTTTGACTGGCCGCCTGCTGCAACTGGGTGTCATTGAAGCCAACCCCGTGAAAGACACTTTCGTTGGTACCGAAGATGAGCCTCCCCATATTGAGCGCGCTGAAATTCGCGATCGAAATCACGAGTTATTGGCAACAAGCTACCCTGTTGTGTCGCTAGGGGTCAGGCCGGATAAGATCTTCAATGCCGAACGGGCGGCGCGCGGTCTTAATCAGATTTTCCCGGAATATCGGGTGGAGCGTCTCCACGAACTCCTAACAACCCCGGGCCGTTTCAGGTGGGTGAGGCGCAAACTGACGCCTGCGCAAAAAAAAGCGGTACTTTTGTTGGGCGAGCCGGGGCTTGAGTTTCGGGACGAATTTGATCGGTTTTATCCGGTTGGGCGAACGGCTGCGCATGTCGTGGGTTACACAAACGTGGATGGGAAAGGCCAGATCGGCCTCGAAAAATCATTCAACGTTCGTTTGAACCGCAAGTCGACCCTGAATGATCCCCTGGTGACATCGATTGACGTTCGTTTGCAGCATATCCTGGTCGATGAGCTGTGGCGCGGGCTGAGGCGGTTTCGCGCGACAGGAGCGGCAGGCATTTTGCTGAAAGTGGATACTGGCGAGATCTTGGCGCTCGCATCGCTTCCCGACTTCAACCCGAACGACCTGAACACGGTGAAAGACGGGGAGGTAAACCAGGTCACTTTTCGTAATTATGAACTCGGTTCAACGTTGAAACCGCTCTCCATTGCGTATGCGCTTGATCAGGGTGTCGTACGTTTGAATGATCGTTTTGATACACGCCCGGTGCTCGTCGTTGATGGTTTCCCAATTGAGGACGACCATGTTGAAAACTATGTGCTGAGCGTGCCTGAAATACTTACGCATTCGTCGAACAAGGGAGCCTCATACATCGCTCATTTGGTGGGAGGCGACCGGCTCCGCGACCATTATGCCGCTTACGGGTTCGATCAGCCGCTTAATTTTGAGATCGATGAGGTTGAAACGCCCGAACTACCCTCGCCGTTCCGCGGGGCGCTCACCATGACAGCATCCTATGGTCATGGGTTTTCCATCTCAGTCGCGCATCTGGCAACTGCCTATGCAACCCTTGTCAACGGTGGCCGCCGTGTAAACGTCACATTGCTCAAGCAAGATGAAACCTATGCACAAGCGCCGGGGCCGCGCGTCATTTCAGAAGAAACAAGTGCATTAATGCGCCGGCTTCTCCGTCTTGTGGTCGAAGAGGGAACCGGAAAGAACGCCCGGGTCGAGGGGCTTCGGATTGGCGGGAAAACGGGAACCGCTGAGCGGGTGAATACCGACGGGACGCGCGGATACCAAAGTGGTAGCGTTCTCACGAATTTCGCCGGCGCATTCCCCATCGAGAAGCCCGAAGTGGTGATGATCGTTATGCTTGATAAGCCACAAGGTACTGCTGAAACCTTCGGGTTTCGTGGTGCCGGGTGGAACGCGGCACAGGTTTTCAAAAATGTTGCGACCCGCGTGGCCCCCATCCTTGGAATTATGCCCAAGCTATCGCAGGACGAAGAAATCTCGATTCCCGGATGGCAACGAATCTCTTCAGAGCCCCCGATCAATGTTCGGCCGGAAACGCCGCTTGTCAGACGTGTTCGGGCAAAACTCGCCAGAAATAGCGGCGGTAACCGCGAGAAACCTCAAGGCTATCTCTACAAGGCAAGCCAGGAGGGGGCGCCATGATGGCGGTGCGGCAATCCCCCCTTCGCGATAAGCCTGTCGTGTCGTTACGTGACTTGGCGAGGCGGTCCGATTGGCCGGATATTTCTATCTCAGGGCTGTCTCTCGATAGTCGCCTGGTTGAACCGGGCGACTTGTTCGTTGCGGTGCCAGGTGAACAGTTTGATGGCCGTCGTTACATTGCCGACGCAGTACAGCGCGGTGCCGTTGCCGTTCTTACCGTTGTCGATGACGGATTTTTGGGGGCGGGCAACGCAAACAATGTGCCGGTCATCAAGGTTGCCAATCCAAGGCTGGAGCTTGCACGCCTGGCAGGTCGGTTTTATCAGCCGATGCCGAAAAAAATCGTAGCTGCTACTGGCACGAATGGAAAAAGTTCGGTCGTTGATTTCGTGCGCCAGATATGGGCTTTTCAGGGAAAAACCGCGGCAAGCGTAGGAACACTGGGCGCGCGGGTGCAGTCGAATGGAGAGCTTACTGAAGGGGCTGGGGGTGGGCTCACAACACCCGATGTGATCGGCCTCCATCAAATGCTTTCGGAACTTGCCAGGGACGGTGTGGATCATGTGGCGATCGAGGCATCAAGCCACGGCCTCGCTCAATATCGGCTTGATGGTGTTCCGTTAAGTGCCGCAGGCTTTACCAACCTCACGCGCGATCATATCGACTATCATGGTTCGCTCGACGCTTACTTCATGGCAAAACTGCGCCTGTTTGGTGAGGTGCTGGCGCCGGGCGCAACCGCCGTTATTCATGCCGATACCCGCTTCGGTGAAGAGGTTGACGATCTCTGTTGGGCGCGCGGATTAAAGGCCATGACAACCGGGGTTGCCGGTCGCGATCTCGAGGTTATCCGCGCCGATGCCGTTGCGGATGGGATTGAGGTTGAGATCGCGGCGGGCGCGGCGCGGTACCAGATCGCTTTCCCTTTGATTGGTGGGTTTCAGCTGGAAAATGCTTTGCTCGCGGCAGGACTTGTGATCGCCACAAGTGGTGATCCAGAGACGACGCTTTCTGCGCTTGAGGTGCTCAAACCCGTGCCTGGTCGGCTTGAACGCGTTGGCGAAACGCCTGCGGGCGCGCAGGTTATTGTCGATTATTCTCATACACCCGATGCGTTGCGTGCCGCCCTCCAGGCATTGCGGCCCCATACCAAAAACAAACTTCATGTTGTCTTTGGGTGTGGCGGTGATCGCGATACCGGCAAGCGTCCCTTGATGGGGGAAGCGGCTGCTCACCATGCCGACCATGTAATCATTACCGATGATAATCCGCGAGGCGAGGACCCGGCGCAGATCCGTAGTGCTGCGATGGCGGGTGCCCCGAATGCGCGCGAGATTGCCGACCGTGCTGATGCCATTGAAACGGCAATCCGCAAGGCGCAGGCGGGCGATACCGTTTTAGTTGCCGGAAAAGGGCATGAAACCGGGCAGCACATTGGCGGCGAAATCCTTCCGTTTTCTGACGTCGAGATTGTTGCTGCGTTCCTCAAACCGACCGGGGTGGTGGCATGACGGGACGACCGGGATCAATGGATAAAGTAGGCCGCATTCCGTTGTGGACCGGACGGGAGATCGCCGACGCGCTCAACATCGCTGTCGATGAAAAGATTTCGGTCGATGGCATTTCGATCGATACGCGCAGCCTTGAACCGGGCGACTTGTTTGTTGCGTTGCCCGGGGAACAGGTCGATGGGCATAAATTTGTCGAAGCGGCATTTGCCGCGGGTGCTGTAGCGGCCATGGTATCGGAGGATTATTCCTGTCCGCCGGGCGTCGATGCCGGCGCCTTGATCCGGGTGGCCGATCCTTTTTTGGCGCTTGTCGAACTGGGTAAGGCGGCGCGCAATCGTTCAGCCGCGACGATTATCGGCGTAACGGGAAGTGCCGGAAAAACCGGGGTTAAGGATACACTCGGCTATGCGTTTTCACAGCTGTGCCCAACCCAATGGAGCGTCAAAAGCTACAATAATCATCTGGGTGTGCCGTTGACCCTGGCACGGCTCCACAAGGACACCGAAGTTGCCATTTTTGAAATGGGGATGAACCATGCTGGCGAGATCTCGGCGCTCACGGCTCAGGTCCGTCCTCATATTGCACTTATTACGACGGTGGCGGGCGCGCATAAGGAAAACTTCGCAAGCGAAGAAGGCATTGCCGACGCCAAGGCGGAAATCTTTGAAGCGTTAGATGGACCAAAAATCGCAATTCTACCCGCAGACAATCGTCACTTTGAACGCTTGAAAGCTCATGCCGAGCGGCTGGGAGCATCTGCGATACATACGTTCGCGGCCGACCCAAAACCTACCGATCAGCAGGCAACGGTCCAAGGATTGCGCATAAAACTTCATGCCGACTGCAGCTGTGTTTCCGCTGATGTTTTTGGTCAGAAAATGATCTTTAAGGTCGGCATCCCCGGTCATCATTGGGTGCAAAATGCTCTGGCAATTTTGTGCGTAGGGTCCGCCGCGCACGCTGACCTTGGCCGTATAGCGCTGGCGCTAGCAGAAATCGAAACGCCCGAGGGTCGCGGAAATCGCATCGACCTTGCGTTTGGGTCCCATGGGCTCTCACTCATCAACGACAGCTACAACGCAAACCCCGCATCAATGCGCGCGTCCTTTGCCACGCTTTCGCGAATGGAGCCGCGTGGCGGTGGTCGCCGCGTTGTGGTTTTGGGCGATATGAAAGAACTAGGCCCGACAGCGCGCCAGGATCATGCCGACCTCGCCCCGGCGCTCATTAAGGCCGAATGCGAGCTGTTGATTGCCATCGGCGATGATGTTCAGGCGCTCGCCGACGAAATGCAGTCTAAATGTACGGTGATCCGGGGCGAACAGGCCGATAATGCGGTTATTGGCGAAGTGGTCAATGCTTTGCGCCCCGGAGATATCGTATTGGTCAAAGGATCGAATGCGTCCGGCGTCAGCCAGGTGGTGCGTGATCTGGTCAACCGGTTCGGGATAGACGCCTCTCATCAAATGGAGGGGGGACGCTAATGCTTTACCATCTTCTCGTTCCCTTGGCCGATGATTTTGGCTTTTTCAATGTGTTTCGCTATCTCACGTTTCGCACGATTTCAGCGATGATTACCGCGCTGATTATTGCGCTCGCGTTCGGGCCGATGCTGATCCGTTCGTTGAAGGTAAAACAGAAGAAAGGCCAACCGATCCGCGAAGATGGACCTGCAAGCCATCTGCTGACCAAACAAGGGACGCCGACCATGGGTGGGCTCTTGATCCTCGTTTCCTTCCTGGTCTCGATCCTTTTGTGGACGGATTTGACCAATCCCTATGTCTGGATGTGTATTCTGGTCACGCTGAGCTTCGGCATGATCGGGTTTCTCGATGATTTTGCCAAAGTCACCAAACGAACCACCGCTGGGGTTTCCGGTCGTGTGCGCTTGTTGATCGAGTTCGCCATTGCCGGTGTCGTTGGATACGCCGCGATGCAGATCGCTGGTGATGCCGTCGGCGTCCCGTTTTTCAAGGATTTCGCGATCGAGCTCGGCGTCGTCTATGTCGCTTTTGCCGCTCTAGTTATCGTGGGCACCTCAAATGCGGTCAATCTGACTGACGGGCTTGATGGCTTGGCGATCATGCCGGTGATCATCGCCTGCGCCGCGTTCGCGCTGATCTCGTATGCCGTTGGGAACGCCGTTTTCGCTGATTATCTGCAAATTCGTCCTGTGCCTGGCGCGGGTGAACTCGCCGTCTTTTGCGCGGCAATTATCGGCGCCGGTCTCGGCTTCCTCTGGTTTAACGCACCCCCCGCCATGGTGTTTATGGGGGACACGGGGTCACTGTCGCTTGGCGGTGCGCTTGGCTCGGTTGCGGTTGTGACGCGGCATGAGCTCGTCCTCGTCATCATCGGCGGGCTCTTCGTGTTGGAGGCCGTCTCGGTCATCGTCCAGGTCGCATCTTTCAAGCTGACCGGGCGGCGCATTTTCCGCATGGCGCCATTACACCATCATTTTGAACAAAAAGGCTGGGCAGAGCCCACGATCGTGATCCGCTTCTGGATCATTGCCGTGATCCTCGCGCTCGTTGGTCTTGCTACATTGAAACTACGATAATGCGAATGACGAGAAACAGATTTCAGAGCTCAGGCCTCGCGATTGTGCATGGTGAGAAAGACCAGAAAAGGGCGTCTCCCATGCGCAATCGTACTGCCTTGCGGGCACTCCATACCTCGATGGAGGCGCGCTGATGTCGCCGTTTTCACGCGCAGACAACTCAATCATGGCACGCTGGTGGTGGACAGTTGACCGCTGGATGCTTGGGACCTTGCTTGTGCTTTGCGTCGTCGGCGTCTTGATTGTGTTTGCTGCGTCGCCTGCGGTTGCCGAAAAGATCGGTGCCCCGACGTTTCACTTTTTTAGAAAACAGGTCGTTTTTGCCTTCCTGGGGATGGCGACAATGTTTGCCTTCTCATTTGCAACGCCGCGTACGGTATGGCGATTTGCGATCATCGCTTACCCGTGTGTTCTGGTCGCTATTGCTTGCTGCCTGGTTTTTGCGCCGGTGTATAATGGGTCGCAGCGTTGGCTTCAGTTCCCTGGATTTACAATCCAACCCTCTGAATTTGTAAAGCCGTGTTTTGCAGTCGTAACGGCCTGGCTGCTGGCTTCGCAACAGGGCGGCACGGTTTTGCATGCCGGGCCGAAAGAACCGCAAAACCGCACTGGAATCGCGCTGATGACTGCGACGGCTCTCCTGATCATCACATGCGCGATGCTCGTCAAACAGCCTGATTTCGGCCAGACCGCACTCATCCTCGGTGTCTGGGTTTTACAGCTGTTTCTGGCGGGCTATCCGCTTTACTGGTTTGCCGTTTTGTCGGTTTTGGCATCGGCGGGCGCCGTCGCTGCTTTCATCCATTTCGATCACGTGCGCGGCCGTATCCTTCAATTCTGGGATCGTGAGAACCATGAATCGGGTCAGATGGATGTCGCGACCGAAGGGTTTCGCAATGGCGGTCTGTTCGGTCGAGGACCCAATGAAGGTGTCGCGAAGCTCAAACTGCCCGAAGCGCAGGGAGATTACATCTTCGCGGTTCTGGGTGAGGAGTTCGGCGCCGCGGCTTGCATCATTCTCGCGAGCGTTTTTGCGATCATTCTCATTCGTGGTTTCCTGCGGTTGCTGAAAGAGACCGATCTTTTCGTATTCCTCGCCACCGCGGGACTGCTGGCCAGTTTTGGTGCGCAGGCTGTGATCAACATGTCGGTCAATCTCGATATGATGCCATCGAAGGGCATGACGCTTCCTTTCATCAGCTATGGCGGCTCTTCACTGTTGGCATTGAGCCTCAGTATGGGGATGGTGCTCGCGCTGACAAGGCAGAACCGGTACCTCCTCCAATCGCCGCGCGGTTATCATGGGGGTAGCTCATGAAGGCGGCCCCAACCATTCTCATCGCCGCAGGGGGCACGGGCGGACATATGGTGCCCGCACATGCACTGTCTGAGGCACTTCAAGAGCGCGGATTTGCTGTTGAACTTGCCTCTGATGAGCGTGGTCTCAGGTTTCCGGGCCTTTTTGACGGGGTTCCTACACACATTATGGAAACGCGGCCGCCGCGGTTTGGTGCCGGTGTTGGCGCGCTCAAGTTTGCAATTGCGCTTCGAAAGGCGGAAGCCCTCGTTCGTCAGGCGGTTCACCGTTCAAAACCGGCAGCGATCGTCGGGTTCGGCGGATATCCCACCTATCCAGCGGGTCGTGTGGCCATTTCCTCAAAGGTACCGCTTATCCTCCACGAACAAAATGCGGTGTTGGGTCGGGTCAACCGCAGGCTTGCTGGCAGGGCAAGTGCGATTGCGCTCAGCTTGCCCAATACGCTCAAACTGCCCCGCGCGGCAAAAGCCAAAGCACACGTTATTGGCAATCCGGTGCGAAACGAGATCGCAGTGCTCAACCAGCAAGGCTACCCCGTCTATGACGCGGATCAGGTGCTCAGGCTTCTGGTAATTGGAGGCAGTCAGGGGGCGCGTATCCTGTCCGAGGTGGTGCCAAATGCGCTGCGGATGTTGCCGCCGGGGCTGAAGCATCGGCTGCATGTGACGCAGCAATGCCGCGAAGACGATATCAAGTCGGTCCGCGAGGTCTATACCAAGGAAAAAATTCCCGCTGAGCTTTCAACTTATATCCAGGATATGGCGCACGAACTCGCGAGTACGCATCTGGTGATCTCCCGCGCGGGGGCATCGTCAGTGGCGGAAATCGCAAGTGCCGGTCGCCCCTCGATTTTGATTCCGTTTGCCGCGGCAACCGATGATCATCAGACTGCGAATGCGAGAGCCTTGAAACAGGCGGACGCTGCCGTTGTGATCGCCGAAAGCGATTTCTCAGCCACCAGCCTTGCAAAAGCGATCCAGAAACTTGGGAATGATCCGAAACGGCTCACCAACGCTGCCCAGGCAGCGCGGTTAACGGCCCGGCCCAATGCCGCCGCAGCGCTTGCGGATCTCGTTCAAACCGTCGCAGCTAAATCCCTTGGAGAATTTACCAGCGCGGGGAAGGCAGCCGAATGAAAGCAGCACCCCAACAGATCGGGATGATCCATTTTGTCGGTATCGGCGGCATCGGCATGAGCGGCATCGCCGAGGTGATGCATAATCTCGGCTACCAGGTGCAGGGTTCGGATATCTCGCACAGCCCGAACGTCCGCCGGCTTGAAGGCATGGGGCTCAAGGTTCATCTCGGCCATAACGCCGAAAACCTTGGCGATGCGCGGGTCGTTGTCACCTCAAGTGCCGTCAGGCAAGATAATCCCGAGGTGATCGCTGCGCGCGAGGCAAAAGTTCCGGTGGTACGTCGGTCAGAGATGCTTGCCGAATTGATGCGCCTCAAGTCGTGCGTGGCAATCGCGGGGACGCACGGCAAAACCACAACTACATCGATGGTGGCGGCTGTGCTTGATCAGGCGGATTTCGACCCCACCGTGATCAATGGTGGCATTATCAACGCCTATGGCACCAACGCGCGTCTCGGCGGCGGCGAATGGATGGTCGTTGAAGCCGATGAGAGTGATGGCACCTTCGTCAAGATCCCCGCGACGATCGCCATCGTCACGAATATTGATCCTGAGCATCTCGATTTTCATGGTGATTTCGACAAGCTGCGCGACGCGTTTCATCTATTTATTCAGCGAATTCCCTTTTATGGCGCAGCGGTTATGTGCGCCGATCATGATGAGGTGCGGGCGCTTGTTTCGCGAACAACCGATCGCCGTGTCATTACCTACGGCTTGACACCCCAGGCCGACGTGCGCGCGGTCGATCTGACTGATGAACGCGGCGGTCTAACGTTTGCCGTTGAATATCGCCTCGACACCGCGAGCGGGCGGATTGAAGACTTGCACCTCCCCATGCCGGGTCATCATAATGTGCAGAATGCGGTGTCCGCTGTCACTGTTGGGCTCGTCTTGGGAATTGAACCCGATGAGATCCGCGCGGCGTTTGCCGCTTTTCGCGGCGTCAAACGGCGCTTCACGCATGTCGGCGAAATCGGCGGTATCACCGTCATCGACGACTATGCGCATCATCCGGTAGAGATCAAAGCTGTGCTGTCTGCGGCGCGCGCCAATACCGAGGCTCGCGTCATCGCCGTTGCGCAGCCACATCGCTACAGCCGGCTTGCTGAATTGTTTGAAGGGTTCTGCACCTGTTTCGACCAGGCCGACAAGGTGTTTGTAACCCCGGTATTCGCTGCAGGCGAGGAACCGATTGAAGGCGCCAGTCAGGCGGAATTGGTTGCGGGCCTCAAGGCTCATGGACATCGTCATGCGCTTTCGGTGGGAGAGAAGACCACACTTCCCGCCCTAATCGCTGCAGAGGCTGAGCCCGGTGATTTGGTGATTTGTCTGGGGGCAGGCGACATAACCCACTGGGCACAATATCTCGCGGACAATCTGGCGCAGCATTTGTCACCCGCAGATCCGCAAGGGGGCGTACAATGATGGCGGTCAAAACCCCTTCAGCGGGCGATGTCTTTGCAGACCTTGGTGAACGCATTGAGTCCAATGCGCCGCTGGCCCGCTACAGCTGGTTCCGCACGGGTGGCCCGGCAGATTATTTGTTCAGGCCGAAGGCGGCCGGTGACCTTGACGCGTTTATCGCCTGCTGCCCACAAGACATGCCGATTACAATTCTAGGTGTCGGGTCCAATCTTTTGATCCGCGATGGGGGTGTTGCCGGTGTTGTGCTTCGCCTTGGGAAAGCATTCGCGGGGATCGAGGTCACGGATGAATTGATCGTCGCCGGGGCCGCGGCTCCCGATATTGCGATCGCGACCAAAGCGCTTGAGGCCGGTTTGACTGGGCTCGAATTCCTGCGCGGCATCCCGGGCAGCATCGGTGGGGCGCTCGCCATGAATGCCGGATGTTATGGCCAAGAAATCGCCGACTGTTTGGTCGAGGCCGAGGTCGTTGATTTGCGTTCGGGGGAGCACTACACGCTCGGCCCTGATGCGTTTGAGTTTGCCTATCGACAAGCAAACCTGCAGCCCGACCACCTCATCACACGCGCGTCCTTGCGCGGCAGAAGGGCGGACCCCAACGAAATTGCTGCGCGTATGCGTGAAATTGGCGATGAACGCGAGGCCTCGCAACCGCTGCGCACCCGGACCGGTGGCAGCACCTTCAAAAACCCCGACCCGCAAACAAGCAACGGGCGCAAGGCATGGCAACTGATTGATGCCGCCGGGATGCGCGGCGCGCGTGTCGGCAATGCGCAGGTTTCAGAAAAACACTGTAATTTCCTGCTTAATCTTGGTGATGCAACCGCCCGCGACCTTGAAAAGCTTGGCGAAGACGTGCGCGCTCGTGTGCTTCAGCAAACGGGTGTTGTGCTCGAATGGGAAATTCGCCGAATTGGGCGTGATGCGGATATCCCTCCTGTCGGCGGAGGCGCGGATGGGTAGGCAAAATCATGTTGCCGTCCTTATGGGCGGTTGGTCGGCAGAGCGCGAAGTTTCACTTGATACCGGTGCTGCGGTTATGGCTTCGCTTGAACGGCTGGGCTATCAAGCCGATGCGATTGATATGACGCGGAATGTCGCCGCCGATCTCAAAAAAACGGCGCCAGATGTCGTATTCAATGCGCTTCATGGCCGATTTGGTGAAGATGGCTGCGTTCAGGGCTTGCTCGAGGTCTTGGGGATTGCCTACACCCACTCGGGCGTTGCGGCTTCGGCGCTCGCCATGGATAAACTTTCCGCGAAAGAGGTTTTTGCCGCGACTGGCCTGCCTGTTGCCGAAGACGAAATCGTGACGCGCGAAGCCCTCTTTGCGAATGATCCGATGCCGCGCCCTTACGTGCTTAAACCCGTCCGCGAAGGGTCAAGCGTCGGTGTGATGCTCGTCGGTGTTGAAGGTGGGTATATGGGCGCGATCGGCCCGGAAACTTCTGGCCCCTGGGACGATCATGATGCGCTTATGTGCGAACGCTATATACCGGGGCGTGAGCTTTCAGTTGCGGTGCTCGATGACGAACCGCTCGGGGTGATCGAGCTTTGTCCGCGTGATGGCTTTTACGACTACACCCGCAAATATACCTCCGGCATGACCGACCACATCATGCCCGCTGAACTGGATGACGAAGTGACTGCGCGCGCGATGGAAGTGGCCCGGGTGGCGCATGAATGCCTGGGCTGCCGCGGCGTTAGCAGGAGTGATTTTCGGTTTGAGCCAGCAAAGGGTGTCGAAGGGCTGATCCTTCTCGAAACCAATACCCAGCCGGGGATGACGGAATTGTCGCTCGTTCCCGAGATTGCGGCCTACACGGGGATTTCGTTCGACGCGCTGATCCAGCGCCTGATCGATGATGCAGGATTAGAGAAATGAGTGACCCGTCAGAACAAACGCCATTGCCGAAAAACAAGGCGCTGCTTCGCCCCGGGGTAGATGATCGCCCACGTGCGCTCATAATCGCAGATCCGAACGCCGCCCCCCGTAAGCGGATTTTTGCGGCGCTCTTTATGTTGCTTGGGTTTATATTCTGCGGCTTGTTCGGGATCGGATTTGCG
>JBCDDR010000047.1:0-14383 GCA_039180205.1 Pseudomonadota bacterium
ATAATGAAAAGAAAAATATCCTGATTTCGGTTAGCAGCACAAACCGGGTATTTTTCAATCGCCTGCCCATTGATGTCGCCGCCGCACGCGCGAATATCGAACGCGAGCTCGCAGACAATCCTGATGCAAGCGTGGTTGTGCAAACCGAAGACGGCGCAACAATCGACGTATATACCCGCATCCATGATGCCGCCAAACTGGCTGGTGCGAAAAACATCGTTTTGGCTTCCAAGTGATGCCGGCGATCTTCGCGGTGCGGAGAGTGCCGATGGGTCTTTTATGACCCTCACGCCGCCGCATCTGAAAATTGATTTTGGCAACCGAGACGGATGATTTATTCTATGAGTTCTGCACATTCGATTGAAACTATATTTCGCGTCATGGAGATTTGAATGGCTGACACAACGACAGACTATTCACCAGCCGGTGAGCTAAGCGCCGGTGGTGCTTCGCTTGTTGGAACGATCTTGCGTTATCCAATTGCTCTTGCCGTCGCGATTACAGTCACGCTCGGGCTTTTCTTTGGCATGCAACTGCTGATTACATCGGGCAAAGATGCGACCGAAGGGGCAAATGAGTTTCGCCTCGTGGATACACGTATTCCGCCGGAAGAAACCGATGTGGTCCGGAAAGAACGCAAGCCACCAAAACCAGAGGATCTGGAAGAACCTCCCGAGCCGCCTGAAATTGATCAGGCGAACAATGTAAAACCTGACTCGGGCGGGACGAACCTGAAGTTTGATTTCGCTGGAGATACGAATCTGGAGGGCGGGATCAGCTTCGAGACCGCAGCCGACCGCGAAGTTCTGCCGATCGTGCGGGTGGAACCGGTTTATCCGACGCGCGCCGCCTCGCGTGGATTAGAGGGGTTCGTAATGATGGAGTTTACCGTGCTCGCATCGGGAGCCGTTGATCCTGAGTCGATCGAGGTGATCGAGTCGGAACCATCGAGTGTGTTCAATCGCGCGGCTATTCGCGCCGTGCGGAAATGGAAATACAAGCCCAAGATCGAAAACGGAAAACCGGTTGATCAATTTGGGATCAGAACGCTTCTGACATTTCAGCTCGCAAATTGAGCGCGGTTTTCAGCGGATAAACAAGGCTCAGGCTCTTTTGGGCTTGGGCCTTTTTCATGACTTTGATCGGATGTATTCACATAAAATTTTGGCCCATTTGACTACGATAGCGTGTTCGAAAGACTCATTGTTTGTGCGATGGAGCGGCGCAGGTTTTTCGGCAAAAAATGGTCTCAATATCGCGCTAGACTTTGTACACTTGATTGTTAGAGGTCTCCAATCCTCTATTGAAATCTGCGTGCGATGCTGCAAAATGAAAACTGCATGAACGTTTGATCGAGGATGCCTGATCGAAGCTACGGTATTCGCATCCGTTAAATCCTGACCAAAGGAGGAGGCATAGCTATGCTTTCACGCTCACTCTTATTTGGAACCGCGGTTGCGATCGCCTTTTCCGCGCCCGCTCCTCTCGTCGATCGTCTTGGTGTTCCCGATGGGCTGATCGGGCTTTCCGATGCGGCGGCACAAAGCAGCGCGGAAAAGCGCGAAGAAGAGAAAGAACGCAGAGGTCGGGCGCGAAAAGGGTTCCTCATTCAAAATGAGAAGCTCGCCAAAGCCTTGAACGAGGCCGTCGCGTTTCTGGAAACCGAACAGTATAATGAGGCGCTCGCAGTTTTGGACGAGAAGACGCCTCGACTTGATCGTCTCTCGAGCTACGAGCGCGCGAAGTTCTACCAGGTGAAAGGCCAGCTTCTTGCCTCTAAAAGCGATTATAAGCAGGCAATCACCTTTTTTGACCTGATGCTCAAAGAAGAAGACCTGCCCGAATCGGACAGATCGCAATCAACCTATACACTTGCGCAGCTTTATCTCGCTGAAGAACAACCCGCGAAGACCGTCGAGCTGATGAACCAATGGTTCAGGACGGCTGAAAACGCGGCACCAAACGCTTATTTCCTATTGGCGACGGCGTATTTGCAACAGGAGCAGTATGCAAACGCCATTCAGCCTGCGCTTGACACGGTTGAAGCGGCCAAGGTTCGTCAACAGACCGTGCGTGAACAATGGTATCGCGCGCTCGTCGTAACGCATCAACAAACCGAAGACTATGTGACCGCGGCGCGCTGGTTGCGCGAGCTTTTGATCGCCTATCCGAAACGCCTCTACTGGCTGCAGTTTTCCTCGTTCCAGAGTCGTTTGGGGAACGAGAAAGAAGAGCTTGCGGTGTATCGCGCGGCTTACCGTCAGGGACTATTTCAAAATAGCAACGAATATGTTCGGTTAGCTCAGCTCCTCAGCTATCATGGAGCACCTTATGAAGCTTCACGATTGATGCAGAAAGAGCTTGATGCCGGGAACATTGAGGTCAAGCGCACCAATCTCGAATTCCTCGCCGGTGCCTATACGCAGGCGCGCGAATTCAGCAAAGCGGTCGATCCGTTTGCAAAAGCTGCCGACATGGCGAATGAAGGGAAGCTTTATGAGCGCCTCGGCCAGGTTTATCTAGAGGAACGCGAATGGACCAAGGCGGCCGATGCATTCAAAAAGGCTTTGGATACGGGGAAGGCGCGCAGCCCTTATCGAACGACAATTCTCCGCGGGCTTGCGCTCACCAACGCCAATCAATTCTCGGCTGCAACCCGGGTTTTTGAACAGGCCGCTCGACTCGCCAAAACCCAAGGCGAAAAACGTGGGGTGAAAGGCTGGCTACGCTTCGTTCAGGACGAAAAACGGACATATGATTCGATAAAGGAATTTCGCCTTACCCGCTATGAACAGCAGAAAGCCCGAAAATAGGCGTCTAAGACATTTCGTCACCGGCGTTTTGCACTGTTGAAAATTGCGGCATTCGGAGATCTCCGGGTGCCGTTTCTTTCGAGCAAACGACCTGTTTAAGTACCGGGTAGCAACCACATTTCGGCGCCTTTTGATACATGCAGATAATCTGTGCCATCCGCCACGCTGCACCCCTCTGCCCAGGCCCAACCATTCGATTGGGTCAACAAATCGCCGCTGAGCCGCACAATTCTCCGTCTGCAAGTTATCTGCCTGTCCATCTTCCCCAAACAGGAAAAAAGGCGCGATAAATGACCAACGCATGACCATTTACGCTTGGCACTTGCACCACCACAGATTCGCCGCAATATCGAACATGCTGAGAAGATGTGACTGCTGCCCGGCGCTTTATCTAGCAATGGCGAACAAGTTCCCTCACGAGTTCAATAGTATGGATACAATGGGCGATGAATAAGCTGTTGACTGATTCGTTCGACGAGGCAACGGCGCTTTTCAACCTCGATGCCGGTGACGTTGCGAAACTTCGCTTTTTGCTTCAGGCCCTCGAAATCGATAGCGCGGGTGGCCGCTTAAGCCTGCGCGTTGGGAAGTCACGTCTCACCCTGCATGAAAATGGATCGATTCGTTTGGATGGAAAAATGGTCGTCCAAACTGCGACCGAGAGTATTACGCTCGATGGTGCCTTGATCAAACTGAACTGATGCCGGTCTCCATCAACATCAATGGCTTAAGCCTCTGTCATAAGGCTTCCGACGGTGTTGTGCGCAACACACTACCAGACGTATGCAAAACGCCTCCTGCGAACAATGCGCCCATTCCGTATCCGAACATCGCGTTTTCCAAGGATCTCGCCAAGGGAACAACAACGGTAACCGCCGACGGTGGGAACATGTGCGCAAACTTGGGGTCCGAGTTTTCGGTCTCCATTGGCGATGAGCCCGGTAGTGGCGGCGGTGTCAAATCAGGCGTAAATCTTGACCGCGCGACGTGGTTGAGCTGGTCACCCGATGTCTTCATGGAAAGCAAACCCGTGTGTCGGTTGAGCGATAAGATGCTCTTGAACAAGGGGAATACCGTGTCGCTCGGCGGGCTCGACCAACCGCCTCTCACGCCGAGTGAAATCGATGAATGGCTTTGCGATGCCGCATGCGAATGCGCAAATGTGAGTCGTTTTCAACAATGCGTGGCCGAAAAGGTCAAAGAACATCTGTATGACGGTGACTATCCGAGCGAAGGATCACGGGTCTGGAGCGAAGTGTCGATGCGGGTTGTCGATGGCGCGTGGCAGGTGATTTCAAACACCGCAGGCACTGGTCCAACATCCAACCCCATCACGCCGCGCGGCGGGATTCGCCCGGACATCGTAACCGTGGACAGCGCCGGAAACCCCACACGTATGATCGAAATGAAGTTTCCGGGGGACCGCTTTAATGCCAACCAAAACCCTACCGACCCGAACAGTGCCTATAACCGCGCCGCGGATGATCTTGGGGTGGAGTATGAACAGATCGACGTTGAAGACGACTGTCCCTGCTGGGGGAATGGGCCACCGGGCGATCCGGTCCCCGTCGAAGCTCCGGCCCCCATGCCGCAACCTGACGAAGAATGGGGATTGGGGACAAAGATAGCCGTCGGTGCCGGGATTGTCGGGGGCGCTATTCTAGCCGGGATCGCGATATCTGCGTGTGCCGCATCGGTTGTGTGTGCGGGTGCTGTCGCGATCGGCGGCGGGGCAACCCTCGCAACACAATAAACGGAATTCGCGATGGACGAAAAAAACGAATACCAGAACCTGAACGAAATCCCGATCCCGTCGCAGAAGACCGGCAAAACAATCATGCATTATGCGGGGAAGGGCCAATTGTATCTAATCGCCACCGATCACAGTCGGTCCTCGGAAATGTGTGACATGGCTGAAGCCTTCCTCTCGGTGTTCGACCGAACGGTGACCCAATTCCGCAAAGCCAACGGCCGGGAAATTCGGATTCAAGCTGGCAATTGGCGAACCTATTTCGAGAATAGAGATCCCCAACAGGATGACTATGGCTCATTTTTCATAGACCTTTTCGCCGCCGGGAAAATTCCACCGATCCGGCTGGAGATGTTTACGCCCTTTGATCTCAGCGATCCGGATTTAGCATCCACATTCGGGCGGTGTTCATTTCATTTTCCATTGCCCTGGCTCAAGAAAAACCGGGCTGAATTCATCAGCCACCTCCAGCAATGGTGCAGTATTCTGAAACCAGAACAGGGTAGCTTTGGCATCGGGTTGGTCTGTGCCCCCGGAATGGAACGTAACCGCACCCGCGATGCCTGGCCCTACTTGTCGCGCTTCAGCGGCCTTGACCATCCGACAATGATGGACTGGTCCGCACCCAATTATCATGCGGGCATTCGCGCTGTGAACTGGCTCACCGTGCTTGACAATACCTGGATTGATCGGCTGGGGGGCATGGATGAGATCGCCGAGGGGCTGCACGAGGAAGGCCGCCTGCACCCTTATGATGGTGGGGTGGTGATTCAAGCCTGCACCCACCCGCAGCTGGGTGATATCAATATGCATGGTGTGCCAGAGGCTTACGCAGCTGTGGACAAGCTGATCGCACCCCACCGCTATCTTGATTATCCGGACAAGCCCATGCATCTGCTCAAGGTCCCCGACCCGCTTGATCCACATGAAACAACGCTGGAATGGCTACAACGCTTTGAACCGGACGAGGATTAGAGATGTCAGAACCGTCAGCGTTGTGCTTTTCGGTCAGACTGGGTCAATCCGGTTATGAGGCGTGGTGGAACGATACGGTTTTCCCGCCCGAGTCATGGAACGATTGGGAGGGTCTCCAGACGCAAGCATCCGATTTTTTACGTTGGCGGCAGGTCGGCCAGGTAAGGGTGGGGTCACTTCTCAATGAAATGTTCCGGTCAGGACGTCGCGATGGATCACTGTTGGAACGCCACGACGATGGTCGGATCGAAATCGTTGCTTTGCTCGCGGCGGAGAACTGGCATGAACAGCTAATGCTGTTGGGCGCCGTCCGTATGCTGGAACGTCAGGGGGCAAAGGACGGATGGGCCTTGATGCATGATTATGTGTTCGAGCGCAGCGGCACAGCTTGGGCGCTCAGATTCCCGTTTCATGGAGGTAGCGAAGTCTTTGCTGATGCGCCGAAGGATATAAGAACCGCAGCCGACGCATTGGCTCTCCCTTTCCTCGAAACCCGCCGTGGAAGTCCCTGGTAATCAATGTGGGCCCTCATCAACAAAACGCCTTTTTCGGCAGGAAAGGCATTTGAACGGGATCGAGTTGGCCACGAAGTTCTATGCTTGGCGGTGCGTGCCACGCTCAAAGCACGCGATGATGGCTTTTGGATGCCTTGTGATGAACAAATCCCGATATCGTTAGCGCCCCAGCTCGGCGATGAGGAAATGATCGCGGACGCCGATATCATTCCTTTTCTGCCCGGTGCCGAAGTGCTTGTGCGGGGCACGGTGCGCGGCCCCCTGCCCCCCGAAGGACAATCAGCCCGCATCTCCGTGGGTGACATTGAGCATCACATACGGCTTTGGCCCGCGCGGCAGGCGCGCCTCGTTCGCCGGCGCGTTTTGGTCGAAGACATTGCCTCATCTGATTTCGGCCTCACCTGGTCCAACGCTGCTGGTGGCGTTTTGCCCAATGGCAAATTGCATCCAGCAAACCCTGTCGGCACGGGGCTAACGTTCCCCGAAAACGAAGAACCAGTGGCATTACCCCGCATATTGGCACCGGATGACCGGCCGGAGGCGTTGAAACCCACGACCCATCCTGTATCCGTTGGCCCGATCCATCGCCACTGGTCGCCGCGACTTGAAGCTGCGGGAACCTATGATTCTGAATGGCAAGAAACTCAGGCTCCCTGTTTGCCCAAGGATTTTGACCCCAGTTTTTATTTCAGCGCCCCACCACCACTGCGCCAATCACAGCCATTTCAAGGCAATGAGCTTCTGGAAGTCTCAGGCTTTGGCACTTCACCAGCCATCAATATGCGCCTGCCTTCGGTGGTTTTGACGTCGATCACCGAAATCGGCATTGAACGGGTTGAACGCCGACCAGCTTTGCATCGGATTACCATCGACATTGATACCGAAACCGTCGATCTTTTGTGGCTCGCTTCCATACCGTGTGACGGTCGCGATCATTTGATCCGCAGATCGACATTGCGCCTGAAGCAAGTCAGCCGGATTGCCCTATGACGCAGTCTTCCTATTTTCCGGTTCACATCGCGGGGTTTGGGCTCTGTTCAGCGCACGATATGAAAACGCTGGATGCGCTGCGCGCCATTGCAACCGATCAGTCAGCAAAGATACGTCATCCCGTTTTTGTCGGGGCTGACGGCCTAAAGCAGCTTTGCGCCCCCGTCCCTTCGTGCGTCAAGGAACGAAATACCATTGCCCGCGTAAGCCATCTCGCCATAAAAGCGCAAAATAAGCTGGGAAAAGCCGGGCGATCACCAGCATTGAGTTTTCTTCTTTTGCCAAGCCTTCTTGGCCCGCGCAGCCCACTCTATCCCGAAACACAAAAGGCAATCCAAGACCGTGCATTCGGTTTTGAGCCGGATCACATCGTTTTCGGTGGCTCATCAACAGCAGCAAACTTGATGCGGGTGATTGCGCGTAGTTTATCAATCGGGGAAGCCAAAAACTGTATGCTGGTATGCGCTGATACCTTCGTGAGCCCCTTCATGCTCGATATTTTAGAGGCAAATGGTCTCTCCTATACGCGCAGCAGGACGCATACGCCTGTGCCGGGAGAAATGGGCGTTGCGCTGTTTTTCCGACCTGCGAAACCGGGCAACACAATGCCCGGCCAAACATTGACCGACCTGCAGGTTGGGTCTGAAATGGAAAACCCCGAAGAACCCAATCGCGGTTTGTTGGGCCGTGCAAGCGTTGCACCGTTACAGGCGCTGGGTGACGTACCCGAAGGCACGAAGCTGGTTATCGATACCGACGGCCCTCGCCACAAGGCCGAAGAGCTTGGCGTTATCCTCTCCTCTTCAGCAACGATCAAGGATACCGACCTGGTTTCGCCGAGCACATCGATCGGCACGGTGGGTTGCGCGACGCTTCCCATGGCGCTTGGCTTATCGGCTGGATTAATTCGCGACGGTGCCCCATGCGTCGTGAGTTGGATATGCGGCGAGGAAAACGAACGCATCTTAGTGCGTGTCGATTGAGGCCGATCGGATATATAATCCAGGCATGCCATCGCGATTAGAGCTTTATCGGACGATGAAAGCGAGCGGGGCTGGCTGATCGATACATCACTGAGATGTGGTACCTCCGGTCCGACTCGAACGGACACTCCCAAAGGGAACCAGATTTTGAGTCTGGCGCGTCTACCAGTTCCGCCACGGAGGCCTATCGCTGCGATAAGACCTCGTCCTTATCCCGACGAGGGCGCACGCGTCAACAGCCGCCTCACATTGGCGATTAAACTTGTTGACCACGAACAGGCCCGCCGCATCCCCTCGGTTCACCTTATAGGGTTCCCTTTGCGACAAAGGGCCGTTACCAGTTTGCTTTCGCGCGGCCAAAAGGCCATCCCATCTCGATCGGACAGGCGGTTTTATGCTCACTTCGCTTTATCAGTGGACGCTCAAGAAAGTCGCCCACCCGCAGGCAGAAAAATGGTTGGCTGGCATATCCTTCATCGAAAGCTCGTTTTTCCCCATCCCCCCTGATGTGATGCTGGGCCCCATGGCACTCGCGCGCCCCGAACGCGCGTTTCGCTATGCCGCCATCTGCACAATCGCCTCTGTGATTGGGGGTGCATTTGGCTATGCGCTCGGTTTTTTTCTGTTTGACCTCGTTGGCGAGCCCTTACTCGCGTTTTATGGATATGCCGAAAAATTCGAGTCATTTCAGGCATCTTTCAACGACTATGGCACCTGGCTGGTTTTCGTATTCGGGATCACCTTTTTTCCCTTTAAGGTCATCACCATTGCAAGCGGGGTTACCGGGCTTAATTTCGGGATTTTTCTCGCAGCCAGCCTCGCCGCCAGAGCCCCCCGTTTTTTTATTGAAGCCGCGCTTTTGTGGAGATTCGGTGCTCCGATCCAGGCCTTTGTTGAAAAACGCCTCGCCTTTGTGACAACGGTCGTGGTCTTCTTGGGCATTGCTGGGTTTGTTGCATTGAAGTATCTCATTCCCCACGATTAAAATTATCCGGATCAAAGAGGCGTCATTGGGAAAACTGAGTGCATTTGTGCGCCGACCAGGGAACCTGTCGCTCGCTATTCTTGCGATCAGCTCGGCATCGCTCTTGGCGGCTCTCGGATTTGAACACCTTGGCGGGTTAACGCCGTGCGCCCTCTGCCTGCGGCAAAGAACACCGTATTATTTGATTATCGCACTGTCGTTGGTTTTAAGCCTGATATTCCTGCAAGGAAGACCTGCTGGCGGTATGGCGCTGTTTACCCTTGCGCTATTTGGCCTCATCGCCGGTGCCGCGGTTCTCAATACATATTTCGGCATACATCATGTGGGCGTTGAGCATTTTTGGTGGCCAGGTCCTGATAGTTGTTCAGGCGGTATCGCGCCGCAAGGGGGCGGTGGGAGTGCCGATGATATTCTGGCGCAGATCCGCCAGGGAACGGTTGTGAGTTGTACCGATGTACCCTGGTCGTTTCTGGGGTTATCAATGGCGGCCTATAACGCGTTGATCAGCGCTGCTCTGGCCCTTTTGGCAATCACCGGCGCAACGATGCTCATGCTGCCGACCAATCGCAGGAGAGTTTGAAAATCATGTCGAAACCAACATCCTCATCGACCAAATCAAAGCCACGCCGCCCCTTGCCGGGTGATCTGCCGCGCGAAACCCGCTTGAGCCGAATGCTCAGGGTCGATCACGCGGGTGAATTTGGCGCGGCCCGGATCTATGAGGGCCAACTTGCGGTTTTCGGGGATACCCACCGTTTTACCCCGATCATTCGCGAAATGAAGGCGCAAGAACAGAAACATCTCGATACCTTTGATGAGCTGCTGAATGAACGCCAGGTGCGCCCAACGCTGCTCGGGCCGCTATGGCATGGGGCCGGTTTTGCCCTTGGCGCGGCAACCGCACTGATGGGGGAGCGCGCAGCGATGGCCTGTACGGCTGCCGTTGAGGAAGTGATCGACGAGCATTATGCCGAGCAAAGCGCCGAACTAGAGAACGATCCCGATGAAAGCGATCTGCGCGCAACAATTGAAGAATTTCGTGCCGACGAGGCCGAACACCGCGAGACGGCGCTTTCTCATGATGCCGAAAAAACGCCCGGCTACCCTGTCATGGCATCGCTGATCAAGCTGGGCTGTCGCGCCGCAATCTGGGCATCGCAACGGGTCTAACCATCATTCCGGGCGAGTGTGAACGCGGACATGCTGGCGTCATCGCGTGGGATGCGATACGTCTCATATTGATCACGCATATACCCACGAACACGCGAAAGGGCTAAATCCATGAGGCACTCGTTTTCATGCACGCTGCGCACCCTGTTTATGGCTATCGTCCTTACAGGATCGGCGATACTCCCGTCCCATGCCGACGATCAAAAAACCAACAAAAAGCCCGAAGGAACAAAAATGAGCTATTCGCTTGTCATTCATGGGGGTGCTGGCGGGTTTGAGAGCGGGCAATTCTCCCCGGCTGAAGAAAAAGCCTATCGGTCAGCACTCAATACGGCGCTGAAAGCAGGCGAAGCGGTTCTGGCGAACGATGGCTCGGCAATGGACGCCATCACAACCGCGATTACGCTGCTTGAGGACTCGCCGCTTTTTAACGCAGGCCACGGTGCCGTTTTCAATGCAGCGGGCGAAGCGGAGCTTGATGCCTCGATCATGGATGGGCGCGACCTGAACGCGGGCGCTGTCGCAGGGGTGAAACGCACCAAGAGCCCAATTGCCCTTGCGCGGCGCGTTATGGAGAAATCGCAACATGTCATGCTGCATGGGCGCGGTGCTGATATCTATGCCGAACAGCAACAGCTCGAAATGGTGGAAAACAGTTATTTCCATACCGAACACCGGCGCGAACAGCTCAAACGCGCGCAGGAGCGCGGGGCGGCGGTGAGCCTTTCCAAGTTCGGCACTGTTGGTGCCGCTGCGCGTGACCGCGATGGCAATCTCGCCGCGGGCACATCAACGGGCGGCCTCACCAACAAACGCTATGGTCGCGTTGGCGACAGCCCCATCATAGGCGCGGGAACCTACGCCAACAACAAAAGCTGCGCGGTTTCGGCGACGGGCCATGGTGAGTTTTTCATCCGCGCGACGGTTGCCCGCGATATCTGTGCGCGTATGGAATTTACCGGCGCTTCGCTGGGTGACGCCGCGCGTCAGGTCGTCATGGAACAGCTCGTCGAAATGAAAGGCGATGGCGGAATTATCGCCGTCGACTATCGGGGCAACTATACGCTGACGTTTAACACCAACGGCATGTTCCGTGGGTCGGTTCAAGAAGGCAATGTCGGCACCGTTGGTATTTTACGCGGCGATGACGCGATCTTTGACGAGGCAAGCGAAACCGGTCGATAGGCCGGTCTCAACGTAAGTCCTCTCACCGCCCATAGTATTCGACACGGCCGCCGGGCTTTTCAAGCCGCGCACGCTCGCTCTCGATCCATCTGAGCCAGGGAACAAAACGCGTATCCCCCGCCTTGACCTGGGCCGCAAGCACCATGTGAAGCTCCTGCTGGTAATTGCCATAGGCAGGCAACTCGTTATCGCGCCCGCTCCATTTGGGATATTTCTTCTTCGCCCATTCGCGCGACAGCTTCGCGATGCAGCTGAGCGTCTTACAGATATCTTTGTCGATGCCGAGCGGGAGACGATACATGGCGGTAAGGCCGTTCGGAAATTCCGGACTTTCAAACTGGTTGAGCAACGGTTGAACGAGCGCGCGGCGGTAAACTTCGGCTTCTTGAAGCCCGGCAGCAACCAAAAAACCCATAGACATCTGGCCATAGCCAACCATCCAAGGTGCCATCACGAGCACGCGTTTTTTGCCATCGGGAAAGATCAGCGTTTGGTAGGGATTGGCTGGCTGGCGAATGATCGGCACGGGGCGGTTTTTGTCGCGCACCTTGATAATGCGCAAAAATTCATCGCGGTTGGCAACGAAACGCGCCTTCCATGTGGTGCGGGGGACCAGCCAGTCGGGGGCGCTATCGGGTGTGATCAGCGCCAACATACCAAGTGTGCGCATGGTCCATGAAGGCCCCCCTCGTTCTTGATATCGTTCAACGAGGGCATATTTGCCGCGACCTTGAAACTGCCCAGGCTGCAAGCCCGTTGCGAAGACGCCCTGGTAGCCCATCTGCATCAGGAAAAACGGGTGTCCCGTCAGCACGAACGGCCCAAAGAATGGTTGCGGCATATGGTTGGTTTCCGCAACGATGCCCTTCTGGCGAATGAATTCCCGTCCACCCCCGGCGAAGACATCAATCCGCCCGCGCGAGCTGCGCTTGTCGTGGATCGTGTATCCGCGCCAGTCATTATCAAAATCGATAGGGAGCAGGCTGCCAGGCTCGCTGATCGACCAGGGAGCACCGCGCGCCAGATCATAGGCATAGCTCATCGCGGCATCCCAAGCGCACTGATCACCTCCGCGCGCGAGATAGGCCGCAAACCGCCCCTCAAGATAGCCGATATCGGGCCTTAATCCCGCCTGTCCCATGCCGCCTACAGGTAACCCGCCTGGGGCACTATCATAGCTGAAGCACGTCTCAATCTTCAGACCGCTTTTAAGGGGGCGATCATAGCGCGGCAGCATATTGGCTGCTTGCGCCGCCGCTACCGCATACCGGGGGCGCAATAGTCCCGACTGCCACACCACAGCCATTTGGAAGTCAAACAGGCTTACCGATTGCCTTTGCCCGTTGATCTGCAAGGTAAGTGGCGCGGGCGCGCGGGCCGCTCCCACCAGGTCGCTTCGAAGGCGATGCGCGACCAGCATAAGGTGTGCGGCTTGTTCGAAGCGCAAAAGCCGAAATTCACCCACTTGTGCTACCGAAACGAGCGTTGTTACACAGTCCGCCTGCCACTTTGGACAGTAGGTGAAAGGGTCAACACCCCGAAAACGGACCGGCGCCCCATCATATCGAACATCCAGCGTGGTGCCCCCCCCATTGGCCAGTCCAGAGGAACCGGGGACTTGGACAGCCTTGGGCTGCGGCGGGGCAGGTGCGAAAGGCTGACTCGGTGGTGCCAGTGTCGGCCTGTTCACACCGGTCGGCGGTGACGCATCGGGATCTGGTGAGGTGACCGGTACAATTTCACCCACCCCCTCACGTCGTACCGATTGCGATTTGTTCTCCGCAGAGCCACCAAGCGCCTCAATCTTTGCGGAAAGCGCCTCAATATCGCGTTGCAGCTTGAATTTCCGATTCTCAATACCCGGGACAGGGTCGCCGAACCGCCCCGATGCAACCACTTCGAGCTTGGCAAGTTCACGTTTCAGCTCAACCAGTTCCGCTTTCAATTTCCCGACTTCGGTCGTTGGCGGTTGCGGGCTTGCGCCCACCTGGGCGGAATACATCACTGATAAGGCAAAGAGACAGATGCATATCCCGACGAGGCGAACGCTTCGAACGTTGAATGAGCGCGTGGCGCCTTTGACAATATCGGACACGATTGTGTGCTGCATACACCCCTCCCATTCACCTGGGCATCTCTTTAAGGGCCAAATCGCGACAAAAGAATGAAGAGGAAAACGAAACACGCCCGAAATCTATGCGGCTGGGTCGATACCGAGAACATCGAGCATCGTATAGCGACCTGCCGGCTGTTGGGCCGCCCAGGCGGCGGCACGGAGCGCTCCGTGGGCAAAGATCGCCCGATCCGCTGCATGATGCATAATCTCAATCGTTTCATTGGGGCCGGCAAACAGAATGCTGTGGTCGCCAGCGATCGAACCGCCACGCTGGGCTGCAATCCCGATCTCACCGGACTGGCGGGGTGTCTGGCTGCCTGATCGAGGCGGTGCGAGCGGAGACACCTCTTCCCCTCCCCGCCCCTTTTGGAGTGCCTTAGCGAGTAAATAGGCGGTCCCAGAGGGCGCGTCGATTTTATGCCGATGGTGGCGCTCGAGAACCTCAATATCCCACTCATCGGCGGATAATGTCGCAGCGAGCTGCTGCGCGACTGCCTGGAGCAGATTTATGCCAACGCTCATATTGTAGCTCTGGACAATCGGGATATCCCGCGCGGCGGCATCGATGCCTTTTTGCTGAATGTCGGATAGCCCGGTCGTGCCAATGACGAGCGCTGCGCGATCCCTGCGCGCGATTTCCAGATGATGATCGAGAGTTTCAGGAACGGTAAAATCAACCCATACATCAACGGCATCGGCGTCAGACGTCTCTGTTGATTCAACCTGGGCGGACTGGCGTGATTTAAGCGAAAAAGCATCGGGTGACGCTGAGACCAGGGTCTCAATCGCCTTACCCATGCGGCCGCCTGCACCGAAAAGGCCAACGTTAACGGGACGATTGACAGTCACGCGACGACTAATCGGTCAGATCGTCAAAGAAATCTTTGACTTTGGCAAAAAA
>JBCDDR010000048.1:0-14240 GCA_039180205.1 Pseudomonadota bacterium
CCGGCAGGGAGCGTTCCTAAGGCTTGCCAACAAACGCTGTTGGACCTTCCGGGTGCGTGGTGCCGTGCTCTCCCTCGAAGACAGCGTTTTTATCGATCAGGACGGGGTGATGCGGCCCACCAGGCAGATTGTTCTGGGCGGTGAGACCGGGCCCGAGGGCGTTGACGTTCAATGGTCGCTCAAGGTCATGGGGTAATGCCTTTTCGGCAGACTTGACGTTCGCATCGCGGGTCGTCATGAGACCCCATTCTGTTCAGTTCAAACTCTCATTTCTTACTTCCATTCTTTTCATGGCGATGAAGGACCAGGCGTTATGAAGCGCGCATTGATTTCGGTATCGGACAAAACCGGCATAGAAGCATTCGCCAGGATGCTCGCTAACCAGGGTGTCGAAATCCTGTCGACAGGCGGGACGGCCAAACTACTCCGTGATCACGGGATAGACGTTACCGACGTTGCCGATCATACCGGGTTTCCCGAAATGCTCGATGGAAGGGTCAAGACGCTTCACCCCAAGATCCACGGCGGTTTACTGGGGCGTCGAGATCTTTCAGATCATGTTGATGCGATGCGCGAACACGAAATCGCGCCGATCGATATTCTGGTGGTCAACCTCTACCCGTTCGAAGCCACGGTCGCAAAGGCTGCGCCGTTTGAGGAAGTGATTGAGAATATCGATATCGGCGGCCCTGCCATGATCCGGTCGGCAGCCAAAAATCACAATGATGTGCTCGTCATTGTGGACCCGGAAGATTATGAGCGTGTCGGCCAAGCGCTTACGTCTGGCGATGTTCCGGCAACGCTCCAACGCGATCTCGCAATGACCGCGTTTGCGCGCACCGCCGCTTATGACAGCGCGATCTCCCGCTGGTTTGCTGACGAGATCGGCGAGAGCCTGCCGAAGCGGATATCGATAGGTGGCGCGCGCAATGAGCTTTTGCGCTATGGCGAAAACCCCCATCAGAAAGCTGCTTTCTATCGCGATCCGATCGATCTGCGCCCGGGGGTTGCCGATGCGGAACAGCTGCAGGGGAAAGCACTCAGCTATAACAATCTGAATGATGCCGACGCCGCCTTTGCCCTGGTGAGCGACCTCGACCGTGAAAAACCGGGTATTGCCATTATCAAACACGCGAACCCATGCGGCGTCGCGCAGGCCGATGACCTCACCACAGCCTACCGTCGCGCGCTTGCTTGCGATCCGGTAAGTGCCTTTGGGGGGATTATCGCGTGCAACCGTGCGCTTGATGGCGCGACCGCCGAACTCATTGCTGAGATTTTCACTGAAGTCGTCATCGCGCCTGGCATTTCGGATGAAGCGCGCGCGATCTTTGCCAAAAAGAAGAACCTGCGGCTTCTCAATGCCTCCGCGCTGTTGCCTGAAGAGGGAAAGGCGCTGGCCGTGCGCAGCATCGCAGGGGGCCTGCTCATCCAGACCGAAGACAATGCGCGCGTAAGACGCGCTGACATGCGCGTCGTCACCAAGCGCGCACCGACCGAAACCGAATGGCGCGATCTGGAGTTTGCTTTTCTGGTCGCCAAGCATGTCAAATCGAACGCCATTGTTTATGCGCGCGAGCAGATGACCGTGGGGATTGGCGCGGGCCAGATGAACCGGAAAGACAGTGCATTGATCGGGCGCATGCGCGGTGAAGAGGTCAAGAGCGAGACCGGCATTTCAGGAGAGATGATCAAGAACTCGGTTGTCGCCTCTGATGCGTTTTTTCCCTTTGCCGATGGGTTGATCCAGGCGGCCGAGGTGGCGACCGCGGTGGTCCAACCTGGTGGGTCAATGCGCGACCAGGAGGTGATCGATGCCGCCGACGAACGCAATCTGGCCATGGTGTTTACCGACGTTCGCCATTTCCGCCACTGAGCCTGGGGCGAACGCCTCAGCGTTCGACGAGCCGACCGAGCAGCTCTACAAAGTTACAGGGTTCGTGCCGACTGTCGAGCTGGTCGCGCAAGATCTTGTCCCACCCATCTTTGACTGCGCCGGTTGAGCCCGGCAGCGCAAACAAAAGCGTCCCCCCGGCGACACCTCCGGTTGCGCGGGATTGAATGGTCGAGGTGCCGATTGTTTCATAGCTCAGCATGCGAAATAACTCACCAAACCCCGGAATTGATTTGTCATACAGCGCTTCAAACGCTTCGGGAGTGACATCGCGCCCGGTAATCCCGGTGCCACCGGTTGCGATGACAACGGCAACATTCGGGTCTGCCACCCATTGGTGGAGCGCCATGCGGATGGCATCGATTTCATCTTTGACGATCCGTTTTTCGGCCAGCGTGTGTCCAGCGCTTTGAAGACGTTCAACAAGGATCGCGCCGGAGCGGTCACTCGCGATATCGCGGCTGTCCGAGACTGTAAGAACGGCGATCGAGACGGGGACAAAACGCTTATCAGCATTGATTGGCATCGCGGCGCTCCTGAAACAAGTATCCTGCGCCTACGTGTTAGTTGAGCGCCAGGCGTTGTTCAAGCTGTGGTTCCAGCCTGTGATATCGTGGCCAGTTCCCTTTCGCGATTTCAACGAGGCTTGGTGCAGGTTGCCCGAGCCGGCGGCGATATTGCCATAGGTTGCGCATCACCACTTCAACATAGTGGCGTGTTTCGCGCGCTGGCAGCGTTTCGATCATAAACAGCGGATCATCATTATAGTCGAGCTTTTTGAGCCAGCGTCTCAGATTGCCCGGCCCCGCATTGTAGCCCACCAACAGATGGAACAATGATTTGTTTGCCTCATCATTTTCCATCAGATGATCAATGTAGCGTTGTCCGAGTTCAAGATTGAACGCGGGTTCAAACAATCGTTCGCGCCGGGCGCGGATCAAACGATGATCGCGTGCAATAAACCCGGCTGTGCGCGGCATGAGTTGCATGAGCCCACGTGCGCCAACGCGGCTTACCGCGCGATTGTTGAACAGAGATTCCTGACGGACGATGGCGAATATCAGCGCTTTATCGACTTTGTAACCCGACTGGGGGGCGAGTGCGTGTGATAGCGGATACTGCGCATCGAAGGGAACAACCTCTCCCGGCGGTCGCGCGCGGGCCAAACGATATTGCGCATGCGCATCACCCACATACCCGGCAAGACCAGTCAAAGCGCGGTATAGAGCTCTGTCACAGCGACGTTCGAGGCGCATAAACTCCTCTACTGCAAGCGTTCCCCGCCCGATTTGATGAAGGGCAGCATAACGACGGGCCTGTGGCTCTGTGCGCAAAATGGCCAGAGTCTCCATATCCAAAGTCTGAGTAGCCGGGTTCTCAATGCCCGAATTCTCTTTGCTGGGAGCCTCATTGCCAGGACCCTCATTACCTGGGCTCCGAATCGCCGAACGCGCAATCGAAAGCGACGATCGGACCGTCCGCGCACCTTCGTCGCGTTTGTACTGGCGACCGAGCCTCGCGCCTGCGATCATGCCATAGAAGTGGTCGTCATGGGCGGCACTCAAACGAAGCGCGCGATAGCCAGATCTCGCATCGCCAGCGCGAAAATGGGATCGCGCCGCCCAATATCCGCCTGCACTCGCCAGGTCTTCGCCTGCATGGGGGGAGGTCGCCACGGCATCAAAATGCTCGGCTGCATCTTCATATTTTTCGAGACGCCACGCAATCAGCCCCGCCGTCCAATCGGGGAGCGCCATCACGGCACGACCGCGTCTTGCGGCCTCTTGAGCAACCGGCAGCGCCTTCTCATCCATTTTCAGGCGGAAATAGCCATGTGCAACCTGGCGTAACAATTTCGCAGCTTCAGCATCAGATAGCCGCCCGCCCTGGTCAAGCCCGCGGAATGTTTGGAGCGTCACCGTGATCCGGTCATTCCGAATATTATGGCGGGCATTGCGCAGGAAAAGGCGAATACGGCGGTTCTCGCTGCGACTTCGCGCGCGGTGGGTATAGGCCGGATGCGTTCGCGGCTGAGACGTTGCCTCGACAGCGACATCTCCCCCCCAATCGGCGGCGCGGCAAGCTCTCGGAATGGCACTTGGCGAGACCGGTGAGGCGGCACGTCCCTGACGTCGTTTTGCGAGCCGATAGACCCGGCGCGCATTTGGATGATCATGATAGTCGCGAAGCCAGGCGGCCAACTCAGAAAATGATGATCGATATCCCGTGGGGTGCATCAGGCGCTGGTATCGGACATGTCCCATCAGAAGATCCGAGCCCAGGGCGGAGATTTCGCGGTCTGCTGCTTTCCAGTTCGCGGCGTCCTGGAATTTGAAAATACGTTGATAGCGCGCGATATCGTCACCAGACAGGCCGGTAAGCGGATCATGCGTTTTGACCGCAACACCCCCACCGGGGGCCAACTCAGCCGCCGGGAAGGTGGTTTGCGCCGCCGCGCCCAATGGCACCAAAAACGTAAAAAGAGCAGCCATAAGGCGCATGATTTCGGACATTGACCGCAACATCACGCGTCACCTTTCGGCATAAGGTGATTGCGGGCAGCAAGCCAATCCTGCCAGGCGTCCCCCTTGAGTTGCGGCTGGCGTAAAAGGTATGAGGGGTGGAACGTCGGCAGAAAGTCAAAGCGTTGACCCGCGACCTCAATTTCAGCGAATCGACCCCGCAGCTTGGTGATGCCGAGCCTGGTTTCAAGCAGCGCGCTCGCCGATGTGCCGCCAAGCGCAACGATCAGTTTCGGATTGATCAATTCGATATGGCGACGAACAAACGGCAAATACATTGTGATTTCGCCGTCGTTTGGCTTGCGATTGCCGGGGGGCCGCCAGGGAAGAATGTTCGCGATATAGACGCTGGTGCGATCCCACCCCGCTGCGGCGAGCATCTTGTCGAGAAGTTGGCCACTCGCACCTACGAAAGGTTTGCCCTGTCGGTCCTCTTCAGCCCCCGGCGCTTCACCGATCAGCATCAAATCAGCTTCCGGGTTTCCGTCAGCAAACACCATATTCGTCGCCATGGGCTTAAGCGCACATCCCTCAACGTCGGCCATCAGCGATTTGAGCGCCTCGAGCGTAGCGGCCGATTTTGCCAGTGGCTCGTTGCTTTCCTGCAAACTCCGGTCGATTGGCGCGCGCGCTTTGATGGCGGTGCCCGTTGGCACTGGAGTCGCCGTTTTTAGCGGTTCAATCGATGGTTCCGACATCGGCGCTGATGGTTCACCAACGCTGCCCACCGGCCCTGAATGTGGTGGCCTATTTTCCAGGTACGCACCCGGAGAGATTGCTTCGGCAAACGGGTGTGGCTCCTCGTCAACGAAAGTCTCAACCCCCACCTCCATATGCCATTGGAGCAAAGCTTTGAGCGCCGCCGGAGACAGCGCAAACTTTGTGTCGGATCGCCCGCTTGCGTTATCCCGTAGCTGGTTCTGATCAGTCGTCGTCATAAAACGGCGATGCCCTGGGTTTGCTTTTCAACGATGTTCTGGCGCGAACGGAAGCCCCGCCCTTAAACTAGCAGCGCGACGGAATTCAGCAAGCCAGACAAGATCACGATGCTGGCTCGTCAACTTTCAAAAAGACAAAAAACAAGCCGCTAACCTAAATCGATCTGTCTTTCCGGGAGCCTAACAGACGGGGTTAACGCCGGCCGTTTTCGCATTAAGTGCGGTTTATCAGGTCTTCAGCGAGGCCGTAGGCGCTTTCAAACGCTGCTTCGACGCGCCCCGCCCTGCAGCCGTCGCTTGCAAAACCAGTGCGCCCGTCGGCTGAGAGGATAAATGGTTTTTCATCCCCGCCTTTGAGTGGCGTTTCGACAAGGGCATAGCGCCATCGATGCGCCTTTAAGAAGCGCGGTGTGATCGGGCTACCCGCGATCTTTTCAAATTCCTCAAGAAGGTCGGTGGCTACACTTTCGGCAGATCGCTCGAGGTTGGCACGCGACCACTCCCCACCCGCATGCACGGTCCAGGGCTCTGCCCCTGACTGCGCGGCCCCGTGTTTAGGTTTGGTGGCATTGCGCGCGGCCCAGGCAATGATGTGGTTTTCACCACGCCACGTGTCGAATGGAAGTTCAAGCGGGCGATCGGGGACGAGCATGAGCGCCCAGCAAGGCGCATAGGTTATGTCGCCAATGGGATGAAAAGCAGACGATATCCCGCCGAGAAGGTCAAACGCTTGCGGTCCGGGCGCTGTGACCAGGACATGGTCATAGTCGCGGGTCTGCTTGTCGGTCTCCGTACCGTCGGTGAAAGAAAGCGCGAGGCGGCCCCCGCTTTGGTCAATCGCTGTGACCCGGGTTCCGGTAACGACTTCGGTACCGGCGAGTAGGGATTTCGCAAGCGCATTCATACCGCCCACGGGCACCCACCAGGTTGCGCGTCGAGAGGCTTCGGTATCGGGCACATGGCGGGGTCGCCAGGGGGCGACGAGGCCTTCAGCGTGCCAGCGATCAAGCGCGTTTTTGAATGAATCGGACTTCGCGGTGAAATATTGCGCGCCATGATCAAAGGGGCCGCATTCGGGTTGATCGGTGGGCGCCCGACGCGTGGACATGCGCCCGCCCGCCCCGCGACTTTTTTCAAAAACGGTGACGTTAGCACCTGCCGCGCTCAAGGCGTTTGCAAGCGTCGCACCGGCCAACCCGGCACCAACCACCGCGATGTGCCGCTCTTGCAGCGGCGAGGCCCCGGTCACGGTTTCGATAGGTCCGTTTGCCCACCGGTGGTCACCCACCAACGGCCGGGTTCCGCTGCGGGGAGGTCGTCGCAATGCCAGCAGGTTTCAAGAAACATCGGGGAAGCCGCACCGATCGGGCTTCCAGGAGGGATCGGTGCATCGGCGGGTTTATCTTTCTGAGCATCAAAGGGCCGGTCGAGAAAGCGGATAATCCTACGGGCAAGCATGCGGGCCGTTGGTCGGCTGGTGCGGCGCTGGCGGCTTTCGGTCAGTGTGTTGCGCAAACCCTCAAGGACGGCCTCAAGCTCCGCCCGGTAGGGACCCGTTGCCTCATGCCCCGCGAGTTCGATCAAGGCATCGACGAGCATATCCTGCTGACGCTCTGCAATTCGTTGAGCGGCCCGGTTTTCCTGGGCCTCGAATGTGGCATCAACAATTGTCTCGAGATAATCGCCGAGGGCAAATTTTGTCTGGTATTCGCCCGGTGCAACTGCGAGGCGGGCGAGCCGACGCGGATGGAATAGCGCTTTATAGGCAATTGCGGATGCCGCCTCTGCGGCGACGAGGGGATCAAACGTCGTGCCGCCACGTGTGTCAAAAATCTCTCGTTGATCGGGATCTCCGAAAAATCCGGTCGCGGTGGGCACCATCAATGCTGAAACCTCCGGCGCGATAACCAGGGCGGCGGGCGATCGGGCGTCGAGGATGGCGGTCAATGCTTCGCGTTGTCTTTCAACAGCCACCGGGGATGCTGTTTTCGCGCTGTCGCCCCGCGACTTGTAATCGAAATCAACGCCGCCAATCAGCTTGGCTGCAGCTTCCAGCTGGTAGCGGTGATACAGATAAATCGGCACGAATACGCGCTTCAAGTCGGAAAGCGGTCGTCCTTCGGCGACACGGTCTTCAGCAAATTGAGCAAGTGCAATCTTGCGTACCGCAAGCGTGTTGCGGAGTTCGGCAACCGAATCGGCACCATTGTCCCAAAGGCTTGCGGCGGGGTGCGGGTCGCCCACGTTCCGGGAATGGGCGTCCGAAATGAAAACGAGCCCATCGGCATAGGATTTGTCGATATAGGCGGCGAGCGCTGCCTCATTTTCAAATTCGCCATAAAGTGCCGTGATCGCGAACTTATCCCATTCGCCAATCCCCGTTGCATAGGCTTCACTTACGTTCAAGGTGCCCGCATCGGTCGCCCGCACGAAAGGAGCCGGATAATCCATGACGGATGCCCGGTCGCGCGTAGAGGCGGAGAAGTTATGCAAAAGCCCAAGGGTGTGGCCAACTTCATGCGCACTCAATTGACGGATCCGGGCCAGAGACAGCGTGATCGGATCATCGGCATCTCCTGACCCGGTTTTTGCGGTGCCGAGCAGGCCTTCGAAAATACGGCGATCCTGGCGCACGCGTTGGCTCCCCAGCAGAACATTCCCCTTCAAAATCTCTCCACTGCGCGGATCCACGACCGACGCCCCATAGGACCAGCCACGTGTCTGACGATGTACCCAGTTGATCACATTGTAACGGATATCGAGCGGGTGTGCGTCTTCGGGCAAAAGCTCAACGGTAAAGCCGCCCGGGAACCCTGCAGCGGCAAAGGCATCGGCCCACCAGCGCGCCCCGTCGAGAAGCGCATCGCGGATTTGTGGCGGGGCACCGCGGTCAACATAATAGCGGATCGGATTTTCGACCGTAATCGTCCCATCCTCGGCGACCGTGCGGGTCAGCCGGTGGCGCCGCGCGAGCTGGCGATAAAGTCTCGCTTCAAGCGGTGCCCCAAAGTCCATCACCGGTTGGCCGATCGCGCCCATCCGCGGGTGAGTGTGCCTTACCGCGTAAGCGTCATCGGGCAATGCGACCAAGCTATGGTGTACCTTCAGCGACACAATTTTGGGATCGGCGGCGACGGCACGCACCTCGCGACCCGGCTTGTCGGAGGTAAAGGTCAGCGTCGCATCATATTCATGATTGTCAGGGAAACCGAGGCTTGCGTTGGGGTCGAAAAAGCTGCGCGCCTGGTCGAGACGAAAATTGCCCCCACCACGGGCGCGTAGTTGGCCTGCGATACCGAGATGATCGCGCGTGAGGAAGGAGGTGACATCAACAACCCATCGGCCCTCGTTGTCAAATCCCTTCGCTTTACCCCGCCAAAGGATCGCGCGGGCGAAGGATTGTTCAACTGCCTGACGCTCTTCCGCATTCTCACTTGAGGCGCGAAACTCAGGGTTCGCCTGTTCGATCATCAGATGCTCGCCAAGCTTTTTGAGATTGAGAATACGCGTGGGGCCGACCAGCGCTCGGTCGAGACCTATGGGGTTGGATCCCAGGCCATCGCTCAACAAAACCGCATGGATCATTGAGAAAAGGATCTCATCCTTTCCACTTTCATCAAGGTCAAATCGCCAGAGCAGGCTGCCCTCGGGGGTGATCGCTGCATCAATCAGCCCGTCAAGCGTGCGGGTCCCTTGGGGGTATTCGTAACCCTTGGAGGCTTTCGCGGGATTGCTGGCCGCTGCCGTGGTGAGCATGAGGAGGGTAAACAGGATGCGGAGACCAGACGCAAAACGGCTGAAGTCAAATTGCTGAACCATGGAACTCTCGTCTCGAAGAAAGGGTTTCGCGGAATGTGGCATTCTGTTTAGCGCAGCAAAAGCCGACTGGCTACCGGGTCGCGGCGACGATCAAGATCTGCGGATGGTCTGCCGAAACTCTCATGCGAGCACGCCGATCATGAGCCCAAGCAGGAATAGCAAGCCCGCGCCAGCAACCCATCCGGCGGTCGATCCCGGTGTTGACGTCGGGTTGCTTTGACCGTTGACCTGGTCGATCAGTCGTTCGGCGCGGCCGAGAAGCGCCATCGACCGATCGAGCGCATCGGGTAGCGCCATCAGCTGCGCCCCACGTTTACGAATTTCATCGGCCACAAGAACCTCGGGCGAAAGATTGTCCTTGGCCCACCCTTCGAGGACCGGGGCTGCGATTTCCCACATATTGGCGTTACGATCGAGTGAAAAGGCGACCCCTTCCACCATCACCATCGTCTTCTGCAACATAATCAGATGCGGTTGTGTGCGCATGTCGAAAGTTTCGGTGGTGGCGAGCAGTTGCGCCAATAGCCGACCGATGGAAATTTGAGAAATCGGGCGGCCCATGATCGGTTCCCCAATCGCTCGCAATGCCGTCGCAAAATCGTCAACCGATCGGTCGGCGGGTACGTATCCCGCTTCAAAGTGCATATCCGCGATTTTGCGGTAATCGCGGGTGATAAAGCCGTATAGGATCTCAGCCAGGTAACGACGCGAATCGCGATCCAGCCGACCCATGATCCCGAAGTCTACCGCGCCCAATCGTCCATCCGGCAGCGCGATCAGGTTGCCCTGATGCATATCGGCGTGAAAATAGCCATCACGCATCGCCTGTTTCAGGAAAATCTCAACCGCAATTTCGGCAAGCCGTTTGCGGTCGATCCCCGCAGCCTCCAGACCAGAGGTGTCGGTAAGCGGGACGCCATCCATCCACTCGGTTGTCAGGATCCGTTCGCTCGTTCTGGCCCAATCAATCTCGGGTACCTTGTAATCAGGATCGCCTGACATCGCGTCTGACAGCTCAGAGGCGCCAGCGGCTTCAAGGCGTAAATCAAGTTCCAATGCGACCGAGTCGGCCAGCGTATCGACCACCGCAATGGGGCGCAGTCGACGCGCGCCTTCGAAATAGCGTTCAATCACACCGGCGGCCCATCGGAATGTTGAGAGATCACGACGGAAACGCGGTTTGATCCCGGGTCGCAGAACTTTGACGGCAACCTCGCGCCCATCACTCGTGGTTGCCCGATGTACCTGCGCGATCGAGGCCGCGGCGATTGCGCGCTCGCCGAATTCTCTGAAAAGTTTGGTGACAGGCTCCCCAAGGTCCTCTTCGATGATCCGCTTTGCGTCGCTCGTTGGAAATGCCCCGACTTTATCCTGTAGCTGGGCCAGCCCGCGCGACATGTCCACACCCAGCATGTCTGGACGGGTTGCCATCGCTTGCCCTAATTTGACATATGCGGGTCCCAGGGCCTCAAGCGCCCGGGCTAGTCGTTCCCCGTTCGCCAGACCATCGACACCTTTCGCCTTACCGGTAAAAAGGGCGAATGACGAGATCGCCCACTTCAGTGGAAAGGGTGCGCGTCCGGCGGCCAGCATCGGCTGCAACACCCGGTAGCGGCTCATGGTGCGGACGACGGCAAAAAGCCGCCAGCAATGATAGAGTGAGCGCAGCATTCAGCGATCCAACACGCCGTGAGTATTGGCTGGGTAGGTCATATGCGAACACCCTGGGTCAGACGGACGATCCCGGCAGACATCGGCGTTGCACGAACCCGTTTGAACCCCGCATCACGAACCATGCTTTCAAATTGTGCAGGGACTGGAAAGCGTTGAATGCTCTCGACGAGGTAACGGTAGGAGTCTGCGTCGCCCGCGACCCGCGATCCGATGGCGGGGATGACGCGCCCTGAATAGCTCTCGTAGGCGCGTTTGATGAGCGGCAAAACGGCGGGTGAAAACTCAAGACACAAAAAACGCCCGCCAGGCCGTAAAATCCGATAGGCCTCCCGGAGCGCCGCTTTCATATCGGTAATGTTACGGATACCAAACGCGATGGTGTAGGCGTCGGCGGTGCGGGTATTCACCGGCAGCGCCTCGCCATTGCCCACCTGCCATTGCATCTGAACCTCGTCGGTATTGCCGACATGATCGGCGGAGGGGAACCGCTTCTCTGCGCGCTCGATCCCCACACGCAGCATGGCCTCATTGATATCGATCACGGAGATGACCGGTATGGCATGGTCAGCTGATTTGAGGTCGGCAAGGCGTTTGCGCACCCGGAAGGCGATGTCCCCGGTGCCGCCGGCGACATCGACCAGATGATAGGCTCGGTCTTCACGCGGACGCGGGTCGAGCACACTGACCATATGGTCTTTCCACAAACGGTGGAGGCCGCCCGACATCAAGTCGTTCATTATATCATAGCGTGAAGCAACACTTTCGAACACGCCGCGCACAAGTTTTACCTTCTCGCCGCGCGGAACCGTTTGAAAGCCGAATGAAGCCGTTTCGGCAGGTGTTTCAGCGGGTGTCTCGGGGGAAGTCTTGGTGTCAGCCGGGGCCATTTGCATCTCCGCGGGTGTAAGAATAACGCACAAGTCACCCGTGGGACCGCTGCTTAAAGACCGTTGACGGACGGCGCAAGCGCCATCATGTCTCGCTCATTAAACGCAGAAAGCAACTTTCTCAGAATTGGCGAGCGCATACTCATGCCCGAACTCCCAGAAGTCGAAACGATTTGCCGTGGGCTCGAACCCGTGATGTTGAACCGCCGGTTTGTTGAGGTTGACGTGCGGCGGCCCGATTTGCGCTTTCCCCTGCCATTGGATCTCGCTGCGCGTCTTGAAGGGGCAAAGGTGACGGCAATTACCCGCCGGGCGAAATTCGGGCTCGTTCACACCGACCGCGATGATGTCATGATGTTTCACATGGGCATGTCAGGGCGCATGCGCACCGACAATGAAACCCTGGTGTTGCAAAAGCATGATCACCTGATCTTTTCGATGTCAGGAGATGGAAAGAAAGCAGCATGCCGGGTGGTTTTTCATGATCCTCGTCGATTCGGTGCTGTCGATCTTTGCCGCCGTGAAGAAATCAATCAGCATAAGTGGATTTCCGGGCTGGGGCCCGAACCTCTTGGCAATGCGTTTTCAGCAGCGGCGCTTACGGAAAAATTAAAGGGGAAGGCAACGCCCATCAAAGCGGCGCTCCTCGATCAACGGATCATCGCGGGGCTCGGCAATATTTATGTATGTGAGGCATTGTTTCGTGCCGGTATTTCGCCGCGTCGCGAGGCACGCGCGATCGGGCAAAGGCGGATTGAGCGGCTGGCGCAGGTGATTCGCGATGTTTTGGTCGATGCGATCGCAGCCGGCGGCTCATCTTTGCGCGATTATCGCCAGGCAGATGGCGAACTTGGCTATTTTCAACATGCGTTTCAGGTCTATGGTCGCGAAGGGGAGGCCTGTCTTCGCCCGGGTTGCGACGGGACAGTTCGCCGATTTGTTCAGTCGGGTCGATCAAGCTTTGCTTGCGCTCGCTGCCAACGATAGGTACGCGACGTGTTGAGCAACGAAATCGCCAAAGAAGGAAGCGACTGTTGATGGAACATCCCTCCAGGCCCTTGGGTATTGTTTCCGGACCCCATGGGGTTCCTGGTCGCCTCATTCGGCTTTTCGGTCTTTTGGTGGTCATTTTCCTTGCTGTCGAGAGCCACGCGGTGGCGCGGATTATGTCCCCTCCTTTTCTTGGCGGGGTGTCGGAAGCGAGCCAGCTTGCGCGTGACCACGGCGTGCCAAAGCATCCACGGCTCACTTTTTCAGAAGATGTGCTTGCGTTTGACAAGCCCTCCGGGCGTATCATTATGCTACAAGCCCGGGGTGTGGATACGGTCGATGCGGTCGCGCAGTTTTATTGCGACAGTCTGGGCGCGTTGGGCTGGGAACAATTGTCGCCCAGGGAAAGTGCCCCAAACGGATGTGCCGAGGCATCAACTCTCGTCTTTCAACGCGTTCATGATAATGGCATTGAGCGCTTGAGCCTGATGCTTCAGGAAGGTCGAAAACAGCCTTTCGTAGGGGCCTTGGTCGAGGTTGACATCATTATAGAGCCGCTCGGTCCCCGGAGTTGATCGCATATCCGTAACGGCCCTCGCTTCCATTCATTATACCTTCTGCATAGTCACCGGTCGCCGGTTGAGGCCGGTTGAGGGTTGAACTCAGCTAGCGAGGCTCGTATGCCTTGCGTGGCGAGATATATCGATGTCCAGTCTCCTGGCGGTGCAACAAAAAGCCGTTTTTGAGCAGAAAAGGATCGCGTGATGGCGTTTGAAACAGTGCTTTACGATAAGGTTGGGCGCGTTGCGAAGCTGACGCTGGATCACCCGCCTCTGAACGCCCTTGCCGATCAGTTGATGGATGACCTGACCGGGGCTGTGCGCCAGGCGGAGGCTGACCCCGAAATCGGCTGTATTGTCATCACCGGTTCCAAGAAAGCATTTGCTGCGGGCGCCGATATCAAGGAGATGCGCGAGAAAAGCTATCGTGACGTCTTCATGGAGGACTTCATCACCCGCAATTGGGAAGAACCTTCGCGCGCGCGCAAGCCTGTGATTGCTGCCGTGAATGGATATGCGCTGGGTGGTGGCTGCGAAGTTGCCATGATGTGCGATATGATTTTTGCTGGCGATGAGGCGGTTTTCGGCCAGCCCGAGATCAAACTTGGCGTGATCCCGGGTGCTGGCGGATCGCAGCGGCTGACCCGCCTTGTGGGGAAAGCAAAGGCGATGGACATGATCCTGACCGGCCGCAATATGAAAGCCGACGAGGCATTGGCCTCGGGTTTAGTATCAAGGGTCTATCCGGCGGATGAGCTTGTCGATGAAACCATGAAGGTGGCCGAAGCTGTTTCCGAGTTGTCGCTACCCGCCGCTATGATCGCCAAGGAAGCCGTCAACCGCGCTGAAGAAGTTGGGTTGTCGGAAGGGTTGCGGTTTGAACGACGTGTTTTCCATTCATTGTTTGCGTTTGAAGATCAGACCGAGGGGATGAACGCTTTTGTCGACAAGCGGAC
>JBCDDR010000049.1:0-14227 GCA_039180205.1 Pseudomonadota bacterium
CTCATCACGGCTCATGTAACGAAACAGATCTCGTACATGGGCACTTGTCGCCCGCTTTTTGATTTCGGCGTAGAGCACGCATCCGGAAAATTCCGAGGTGATCGAACTGACCAGAAAATCGACGAACTCCTCACGCAATCCATCGGGCAGGGCGTCGAGATCGAGGTTATCAAAGGCCTCGTTGCGTTTGAAATGCCCACGATTGCGATCGGCTTTGAATTCCGCCATCAAGACATCCCACTCTTCGCGCACGAGTGAAATGTCGAGCTTGTCCATCGCCTCAAAGTCGGTCGTGTAGAAACGCGGCGAGAGAATGGTTTCGGTGCGCGCCATCAAATTGGTATCAAAGGCGGGCTTTTGAAGGTCAGTTGCCTCTTCGGCCGCCTTTACCTCGGTAATTGCGTTCATAGTTTTTTCCTTCCCGAAAAACTGACCTCGTAGAGATGCGTGATTTCAAAAACCGCGATGAACCGTGTCCACCAGCGGCGAAGCGGGTTCGCGCGTCTGACTTTGGCGCTGCGGCGTTCATAGAGGCGTTCACCAAAGGCGAGCTCGACCCTTGGACCTTCGAGTTGCACCTCGTCCCCGGCGTCGACCTCCACCCCGTGCCCAAGCAGCACATGGGCAAACAGATACTCATCGGTGTTCTCCGCCAGCAAACGACAGGGAACGCTGTCTGCAGAGGCAGGCAAATCAGGTCGTTCGGGCTCGATATCGAAATCCCGAGCCATCTCACGCGCGGTCATCTGACGCCCGGTCATGGTATAGGGTGGCATTCTATTGCTCCTCATCGCGGACTTGATCCTGGTTACGGACGTCGCCCCCTGCAGCAGCGACACGGTTCTCATTCACCGCAGGAAGAAAGCGCGCAAACGCCTGCGCGTTATCTTTCCCGAACGCCGTGAGGTCGGTCACCCGACCCGTCATACGGTCCATCAGGATCAGCCGCCCGCTTTCCATCAGTTTGAGCGAGAATGGCATCTCCGAGGATACGCCAACGCGGCGACGGTCATGGGCGAACCCGCGCATCAGCGAGCGGGTAAACCCGTTGGTTCCGCCAGCGAGCACGGCGATCTGATCCATCGTTTCGGCATCGATAATCACCACCGCACCATCCGCCCGATCTTCAAACAAAAGCTCACGAGCCGATTGAACCGGACCATCGGGAACATCTTTGAGCGGATAGCCCGACAGCCTCGCGATGGTCACGAGGACAAGCGACATCAAGACAAGCCCGGCGGCGCCATAAAGAACCGGTTTCGGAAACGGGCGGTTGCGAAAGGGATCACTCATGACGCACCTACCAACTGCGCGCCGTCGGCTTCAGCTACCAGAGCGACGGCTTCAGCTTCGAGGGCATCCGCCACTTCCTGGTCACTCATATTCTGGCCATGATAGGCCACCAGCGCCGACGCGAGGAGCGGCGCGACAGACTCGCCACAATTGATACCGCGGATCATAGGCTGGACCGATGTGAACTTGAATGGACGCACATGCGGCCAGATCAGCGCATAGGCCGGTCGATTTTTCCCGGCCAGCATGAGCGGCAGGTCACTCGAACCATCGCGGTATTGTTTATGACCGGCGGACCCAACAATCGAAAAGGGAATGTTAATCGCCTTTGAAAGCGCAACGCCAGCGCGGATGACGAGACGTTTGTTGGTCAAGGTGTAGACCGTCGTCGTCGAGATGGCCCAGGCCAGGCCCAAAAGGAGTCCACAGGCAAGTAAACCGAGCACGCCCAGTAAGCTGGTCGACGCGATGATTTCACGGCCTGCATTTCCATCGGCGATGCCGGTTGCCATCTCCCACCCGGCAAGCGCCAGGAAGTAAACGCCGACGAGACGCACATGAAAGACACGTTTTGCAAGTGCCGCGGTTTCCGGTTTGCCTTGCCACAAAATATGCTCACCCTCGGGCAGCAGCTCAGGCAACCCGTGAATTGGCTCGAACTCTTCTTCGTCTTCGTAGGGAATACGGTCTTCGATTTCGGCGGGCTTCGCGGCCACAGCCGATCTCATCTCCGTTCCGGCGCGACGGGGGGGCAATGGATGGTTCATATCAGTGGCCCCATCCGTTCGGGCATGGCGTAAAGCTTGCCGCCGCCGAAATAGCCCATGATCATATCCTCTTCACGGAGCGTAATTTCATTGGGCTTCTTCGTCTTGGGAACGCCTGAGAATTGATCCGCGCGGATTGCATCCACATGAACGCCGATATCACGTTCCATCGGCTCAATGCCGGTCAAAGTTGCGAAAATATTTTTCGGCCCTTTGACACGCATAAAGTTGAAGGGCAGAAGCACGGCACCTTCGCCCCCAGCTTCGCCTTTCGAGAGGTCGACCTCGACATAGCGGCCAAGATATTCGCCCTTATCGACCCAGATGTCGCTGACGACGCCTGCAACCAATCCATCGGCACCAAAGACTTTCATACCGCGCGGATCATTATCTTCACCCGCCGGGAAAAAGTCTGGCGTTTCGCGCAAAGGCTTGATTTTGGCTTCACCATCAACCGACCAGTCGGGGTGGTCCCCGCGTTCGGCATAGGAGGCCGGACCAACACCGTCCGCCATTGGATCGCCGGTGGGCTCAAAGGGTGAGCCCGCCCATGGGAAGACCTTTTTCAATGCGAGTTTCCGCGTATCCCGAGGGCCGGATTCGATTTCCTTATGCGGGCCATACTTGACCTTAAAGACCTTCGGCTTTTCCGGAATCCAGACCCAACTCTGGTCGATCATCGTGCCGTCGTCTTCCTCAAGCGGAAAGCCCTCGCGGCGCCCTTCTTTTTGGAGGTAAAAGACCAATCCGAAAAAGAAAATCCAAAACAAATACAGGACGAGCTGCGCAACATCGATATAGCCGGTTATGGCACCCACTTCGTTCATCTTCGTCTCCTTTTGGGCCGTCATCACGTGCGATCGGGCCACTTGTGTCTCACCCAACCGATAAAGGCCGATGAGGGCTTTTACGAAGCCGGCGTCCCGGCTTTCGCGAATGCGCCAAATTATATTGACGCTAAATTTTCATCTCCCGAGATCCACACCGAAAACGGCATGGACCCGTCTCTTCACCCAACGAACGCTACGTCGGGAAATCGGGTATTCCGACCGGTCCACGAACCGGCTTTTCATGACGCTGATGCGCCTTTGCGACGTCGCTTGCTGTACTCCGACGGAACTTTACCAGTGGCCCCACCGCGGCAAGCGCGACAAAAATCAAAAGAATTTCAATATGATAGACAAACATATACCCAGCCGAAGCCGCATTGATCGGCCCCAGCGCGCCATCCGCCGCCAAGCCACCAACGAGATCGCGCAAGGTTCCCCCAGCGGCGAGGGCAAGCCCGGCTGCAGTCGCCTGGACCGCACCCCAGGCCCCGAGCGCCATACCGCTACGGCTTGATTTCCCAAGGGCCATTGCCGCCGTCAGCGTACCAACCGCAAACATGCCCTGGCCAATCCCAACCGCGAACGTCCCCATACGAAACATGAACGGCGACCCGAGCGGGTCCGACAGGATAATCAGCGGAAAGGCGACAAGCCCAACCGCGGCACCCTGCGCCGCAAGCAGGCATGCATTCCGCCCCTCACCCAGCGCCCGGGCGGCAAGGCCGAAGCCCAAGAGTGTACCCAGCGCCATGATCGCCGTGAGCTGGGTCGTTGCCCCGACAGAGAGGCCGAGGACTTCCGCACCATAAGGTTCAAGCAGAATATCCTGCATTGAGAAAGCCGCTGCACCGAGCGCCACCGTGACCAATAAGCGCGTTGCCCCTTCATGCCGGGCGAAAGTTTGCCACCCCTCTTTGAAGGAAAGGCGCGGACGCGATGGCGAGGTAAGGTGCGGTTGGCGCGCCTCCTGTTTCCAGGCCGCAACAAAATTGAGCAGCATGGTAACGACGGCAGCACCCTGAATGACCTGGATCAGCCGCTTCTGGCTAAAGTCGGCAAGCAACCAGCCGATGAGGAGCGCACTCACCACCATGCCGATTAACAACATGACATAAAGGAGCGCGACGATACGCGGACGCGCGCTTTCGTCAGCGAGGTCGGTCGCCAGCGCGAGCCCCGCCGTCTGCGTCATATGAAGACCTGCGCCCGTCAGCAAAAAGGCGAGTGCGGCACCCGTGGGGCCAAGCCAGGTTGGGCCCTGGCTGTCGCCGGAAAGCACAATGAGCGCGAACGGCATGATGGCCAGACCGCCGAATTGCAGGATCGTCCCCAACCAGAGGTAGGGCACCCGACGCCAGCCGAGGACCGAGCGGTGCGTGTCAGAGCGATGGCCAATGAGGACACGTAACGGTGCAAACAAAAGCGGCAGCGCCACCATGGTCGCAACAATGCTGGCGGCAACCCCCAGCTCTACAATCATCACCCGGTTGAGCGTGGCATTGAGCAATACCATCGCCATACCAACGCTGACCTGAAATAGTGCCAGGCGCAACAGTCGTTTGAGCGGGAGTTCAGCGGTGGCAACGTCAGCAAACGGCAGCAAATGGGGCCCAAGCTTTTGCCAGATATTGTGCGCGCGCGGCCGGTCACCAGCCGTTGCCCGGCCGATCCCGCCCGTCGCATCTGCACCCGATGAGAGCCGCGCCTTCGTCATCTGCCCATCAACTCCTCGGCTTCGGAGATATAGAAGCCGCTGGACACACGGTGGTGACGTCCTGGGTACCATGCCGACAAGTGCGCATTTGCCCGCGCACGTTTGAGCAACTCTTTACGCGAAACCGGGCGGATCGCGGGCGATTTATTTCCCTTCGGAAAGACCTTCCCGACGATATGCATCGTTCGCAACAGCGGCGTCATTGGCGCGTGGGTGAACAAAATCCGATCGCGCGTGCGTGCCGCCAGCCGTGCAAGACTTTCGATCATGTCCGACGGCTGATAATGGATCAGACTATCCATCGCCACGACGGCATCGAATGTGCCAAGCTTCGGATCGAGCATGTCGCCTGCACGAAAGTCGATCCGGTGAGCGACCTCGATCGGTGCGCGCCTCCGCGCAACGCCGACCAGACTTTCGGAGATATCAACGGCAACAACATCGGCGCCGCGCACGGCCGCATCGACCGAGAGAGCCCCTGTCCCACAACCGGCATCGAGAATGCGACAGCCAGTCAAGTCATCGCCCAACCAATCGAGCAGGTTGGCACGCATGGCATCACGCCCGGCGCGCACCGTGGCACGAATCCCGCTGACCGGCGCATCCGAGGTGAGCCGCGCCCAGGTGTCGCTCGCCGTCCCGTCGAAATAATCAACAAGTTCAGCTTTTCGGCGTTGATACGTTGTTGTTTCGGTCAGTTCCGTCATCATTCAAACCCAAGTAAGTCAAAGATTTCACGATCCCTGACCGAGGATGCATCAAGCGGCTCAGACCCGGCAACGAGACCTTCGGCTAACCGCATATACTCAGCGATGACGGGCTTGAGCTCAGGCTCGGTATCTTCCATTTCGAACAGGGTGGATTTGGCGAGCCGTGAGCGACGAATGGCATCAAGCAGCGGGAACTGGGCAAGCGTACGCATGCCCGACGCACCATTGAATTTATCAATCTGGTCGGTCGCGTCGCTGCGATTGGCAATGCAACCCGCGACCCGAACTTCATAGTTTTTCGCCTTCGCCTGGATCGCTTGTACGATCCGGTTCATCGCGAAAATACTGTCGAAATCATTTGCGGTCACAACCAGCGCGCGGCTCGCATGTTGGAGCGGTGCCGCAAACCCGCCGCATACTACGTCACCCAGAACATCAAAAATGACGACATCGGTGTCTTCAAGGAGATGATGTTCCTTGAGGAGTTTGACGGTTTGGCCGACGACATAGCCGCCGCATCCCGTGCCCGCCGGCGGTCCACCGGCTTCGACACACATCACGCCGTTATAGCCCTTGTAGACAAAGTCATCGATTTCGAGCTCTTCAGAATGGAAATCGACATCGGCGAGCGCATCAATCACCGTGGGAACGAGGCGTTTCGTCAGCGTGTAGGTGCTGTCGTGCTTCGGATCACAGCCGATCTGCAAGACGCGTTTGCCGAGTTTTGAAAACGCGGCCGACAAATTTGACGAAAACGTCGATTTGCCGATGCCGCCCTTGCCGTAAACGGCAAATACCTGTGCACCGTCGATTTTGTCTTTCGGGTCCAGCTTAACCTGAACACTGCCTTCTCCGTCGCCGCGTAGTCCTTTTCTAATCGGAACATTCATGCAACCGCCCCTACGCCGACCCCTTCGAGCCGGTCTTCAAGCTCGTCCCCTGCCCGTCGCAGGTTCTCGAGCGTTTCATCATCTGTTGTCCAATAGCTGCGCTCGTGCGCCTCGATCAGGCGGTTCGCCATTTTGGCCGATGCCGCCGGATTGAGTTCTGCGATCCGCTCACGCATTTTTTCGTCAAGCACGAAAGTATCGGTGATGTGCTTGTATACCCAGGGAGCGACCTGACCTGTCGTGGCCGACCAACCGAGGGTGTTTGTCACCGAAGCCTCGATCTGGCGCACGCCTTCATAGCCATGGTCGAGCATGCGTTCATACCATTTGGGATTAAGCACGCGGGTCCGCGTCTCAAGCGCGACTTGCTCATCAAGTGTGCGGACCTTGCCCTTGCCGGTGGTCTGGTCGCCAATATAGACCGGCACCTGATCGCCGCGGGCCGATTTCACCGCGCGACTGATGCCGCCAAGCGTATCGAAATAATGGTCAATCGTTGTGACTCCAAGCTCAACCGAGTCCAGGTTTTGGTAGGCAAGATCAACATCGGCGAGCATCGATTGGAAGAGCGCTTCCTGATGCGCGGGTTCGCCTGAGCGACCATAGGCAAAGCATTTGCGTTTGGTGAAGGTCTCCCCGAGCTCAGATTCATCATCCCACCGCCCGCTATCGAGCAACAGATTGACGTTTGAACCATAGGCCCCGTCCGCATTGGAGAAGACCCTGAGAGAGGCGGCCTCCAAATCACAGCCATGCTTTTCGGCATAATCAAGCGCATGCGCCCGGACATAGTTTTGCGCCGGGTCTTCATCCGCCATCGCCGCGAGATAACAGCTTTCGGCCAGAACCTTGGTTTGCAGTGGGAGCAAATCGCGGAAAATGCCTGAGAGGGTGACGAGCACATCAATCCGTGGACGCCCAAGCTCTTCAAGCGGGACCAAAACCGCGCCACACAGACGACCATAGCTGTCAAACCGCGGTTTTGCGCCGAGAAGCGATAGGACCTGCGCAATCGGTCCCCCTTCGCTTTTCAGGTTGTCAGTGCCCCACAGCACCATGGCGACCGAGCGCGGCCAGGCGCTGGCATCACCGGTCTGCTCACGGTGACGTTCAATCAGCAGCGCTGCCTGGGCGGCACCATCGCGCATCGCAAAAACACTTGGCAGACGGAACGGATCAAACCCATGCACATTCCGACCCGTGGGCAGAATCTCGGGCGCGCGGATCAAATCGCCCCCGGGAGCGGGCGGCACAAACCCGCCGTCGAGTGCATGAACGAGCGAAGACAATTCCTGATTATCAAGCAGTGCCTTGTTGATATCAAACAGCTCGGCAAGGCGCGGATCGACCGAACCATTCTTCTCAACATCGATTTTCGGGGCACCGTCGACCAATCGGGCAATCGCATCGGCATTGACCGGGGTCATTTCAGCTTCAGTATCCGGTACGCCGCCCTCGGTTGACGTTGCATCGGCTTGCATCGCGTCGCCCATCGCGCGCAGAAGCTCAATACGTCCCTCGCGGTCGGGGGCATCGCCCAGAACATGAAGCCCCTGAGGGATAAGGCTCGTTTCCCATTCGCGCATGTCATTCGACAGCGTCAAAATTGCCGCCTCAGGATCAGGCCACTCGGTATTCGGCTCGACGAGGTCCAGCAGTTCGGCCTGGCTCTTGATAAGTTCAACGAGATCAGCCTCAGACTGATGATGTTCACCATCGCGCCCGCGCCACCGTTCGATCGACGCCTTCAGGTCACTCAAACCGGCATAGAGCCCGGCCTCGGTAACCGAGGGTGTCAAATAACTGACCAGCGTTGCGGCCGAACGACGTTTCGCGATCATGCCCTCTGACGGGTTATTCGCCGCGTACAGATACATGTTGGGCAGGTCGCCGATCAAGCGATCGGGCCAGCATGCATTCGTCATGCCGCATTGTTTGCCGGGCATAAATTCCAGCGCACCGTGGGTCCCGAAATGGAGCACGACGTCGGCGGCATAATCCTCGCGCAGATACCGATAGTAAGCGCTGAAAGCGTGGGTCGGCGCCATGTTATTCTCAAACATCAGCCGCATCGGGTCGCCCTCATAGCCGAAACTCGGCTGTACGGTAACGAAGACATTGCCGAACTCAGCGCCCATCACAAAAATCGAACGTCCATCGGTCAAATCACGCCCCGGTGCCGGACCCCAAACCGCCTCGATTTCTTCTAACCAGGGTTCGCGCGCGACATGGTCGTCGGCGCTGATGAGGGCATGGACATTGGCATCGACGCCGTAGGTTTTGGCATTGCCGCCGAGCACGGTTTCGCGCAGTGCATCGGCGTTTTCGGGAAGCTCAACCCGATAACCGTTTTCAGACAGTGAAGTGAGCGTATTGAATAGCGATTGCCACACGGCGAGGTTGGCTGCCGTGCCCGTGCTGCCCGCATTCGGTGGGAAATTGAAGAGGACAATCGCGAGCTTACGTTCATCACGCGCGCCTCGTTTCAGCGCCGCGAGTTTGGCGACACGAGCCGCGAGCATATCAACCCGTTCATCGTCGGGGCGCATATCGCGCGTACCATCGGCTCCCATCGCGCGGCCGCCAAACACCATTGGCCCGGTCGCACCATCCAGTTCGGGGATGGCCACCATCATCGTGGCTTCAAAGGGGGTCAGCCCCTGCTCCGATGTGCGCCAATCGTCAAGCGATTGAAACTCAACCGCGTGCGCCGCGACGTAAGGCACATCGAGCTTTGCCAGAATGGCTTCTGCGGCATGCGCATCATTATAGGCCGGCCCCCCCACCAATGAGAACCCGGTGAGCGAAACCACCGCATCGACGCGGCTCTTGTTGCCATCGAGGAAAAACTTGTCGATGGCTTCGCGCGCATCGAGCCCGGTCGCAAATGCTGGCACAACATCAATACCGCGCGCCTCGAGTGCTGCGATCACGCTATCATAATGGGCACAATCCTGAGCAAGCACATAGGAGCGCATGAGAAGGATACCGACGCGGGCATTCGCCGCTTTCGATGTCGGCAAATCAGCCAGGTTTTCGCTAAACAGGCCTTTGATTTTGGGATGATACAGACCAACATCGACCACTTCGCGTGGCGGATCAATTTTAAGCGTCCCGCGCCATTTCGCCCGGTCACCTTCAGCGTAGCGGTCAATCATCACCTTGATGAGGTTGGCGACATTATCCGACGATCCCGCAAGCCAATATTGCATGCACAGGAAATAGGCGCGCACATCCTGCGCTGTACCGGGGATATACTTCAGGATTTTCGGCAAGCGACGCAGCATCGCCATCTGCCCCGCCCCACTGCTCTGACCTTTTTTCTTCGACCCGCGCAAGCGCTTGAGCATCGCGATCGGGCCTGTCGCCTCTTTATCCATCGAAAAGCGACCCATGCGGGTGAGCTTGATCATCTCACCTGCGGATACCGCACACATGATCGCGTCGCACTCATCACGCCGCGCCCATAGATCGGGCAGGATCTTTTGGATCTGATCATCGATGAACAACATGGTCACGATGATGATATTCGCTTGCGCAATCGCCAACTTGCACGCGGGTAACGCCTCAGGATCACGCGCCCAATCGACGGCAGCGTGAAGCGACACCCGGGCCCCAGGAATCTCTTCGCGCAACAGCGCCTCGGCACGGCTCACCGTCCCCTCGAGATGGCTATCGAGTGTAATGATCGCCACCATCGGCGCCGCGCTCAGATCACCGTCGTTTGCGGGATTGCCCGCAGTCTTGATGACCTCGTCCTTCAACGTGCGTGCCCGCGCTTGATCAGCGCGAGTAATGGGCTTTTGCATCATAAAGTGTCTCAACGGTGATCGTGGTAATGGCATGCTCGACGGCAAACATCTCGGTGTTGCGCCGGGCCTTGCCGCGAACAAAGAATGGGATTTTTTTCAGCTCCTTTTCGGCATCATTGTCCCAGGCAGGACCATCATCATTTGAAGGTGCGCCAACAGAAATTGCAGACGGTTCAGGCATATGCGCCGCCGGTGAATGCGCGGCCAAATGCGAAGGTTGGGCGGTGTCATTAAATTCGAAATCTTCGCGGAACATGCCAAGCAGATGCTCCTCGAGCCCCATGACAAGCGGGTGGACGAGCGTGTCAAAAAGCACGTTTGCGCCTTCAAAACCCATCACGGGAGAATAACGCGCAGGGAAGTCCTGAACATGAACGGGAGCCGAGATGACGGCACAGCCGATGCCAAGCCGTTTCGCGATATGCCGCTCCATCTGTGTGCCCAGAACAAGCTCGGGCTGGCATTCCTGAATGGCGGCTTCGACCTCCAGATAATCATCGCTAATCAGCGGTTCGATCCCAAGTGCGGCGGCGGCTTTTCGGATTGGCTTGGCGAGCTCGCGCGAGTAAGTGCCGATGCCGACAACATCGAAACCCATCTCTTCGCGAGCGATGCGTTCGGCGGCCAGCACATGGGTACCATCGCCAAAGATAAAAACACGCTTGCCGGTCAAATAATGGCTATCAACCGACGTCGAATACCACGGCATCCGGCTTGCGGCTTCAGACCGCAAAGACAAGGGAACAACTGTTTTGGCGAGCCCGGCCACCTCTTCAAGAAAATCTGTGGTCGCGCCATGCCCGATGGGAACGGTCGTGGTCATCGGCTGGTTAAACTCACGCTCCAGCCATTTGGCGGCAGATTGCGCAATCTCAGGATAAAGCACGACATTAAAGTCGGCGTTGCCGATGCTCACAATATCTCGCGGGCTTGCCCCTTCAGGCGCTACAAGATTGATTTCAATCCCCATCAGCCCGAGGAGGCGGGTGATTTCGGTGACATCATCACGATGACGAAAGCCCATCGCGCAGGGACCGAGAATATTACACCGCGGCGCACGACCTTCCCGCGGGCTCGGCCGGATATCCCGGTCTGCAAGCCTGCGAACGATCTGATAGAAAGTCTCGCCAGCGCCCCAGTTTTCTTTCTTTTGATAGGCGGGGAGTTCAAGCGGAACGACCGGAACTGGCAATGCAAGACCTTCGGCAAGCCCGCCGGGATCATCCTGGATCAACTCCGCCGTGCAAGAGGCGCCTACCAACATTGCCTCTGGCGCGAACCGTTCGTAGGCGTCACTCACCGCCTGCTGAAAAAGATCAGCGGTATCCCCGCCGAGGTCACGCGCTTGAAAGGTCGTGTAGGTAACTGGCGGGCGTGTTTTTTGCCGGGCAATCATCGTGAACAACAAGTCGGCGTAGGTATCGCCCTGCGGCGCGTGCAACACATAGTGAACGCCCTTCATCGCAGTTGCGACACGCATGGCCCCAACATGCGGCGGGGCTTCATATGTCCAGACGGTCAGTTGCATGCGACCGCCTCCTCGCCACCGAAGGCTAAACGACCGCGCCGCCCGAGGGGACGCGCAAAGAGCGCCGCAAGATCACCCGCCTGGTCAAAACCCTGGATGGGGGTGAAGACGAATTCGATTGACCATTTGGTCGGCATACCCCGCGCTTCCAGCGGATTGGCCAACCCCATGCCGCAGATCGTGAGATCGGGATTTGCCGCCTCAACACGGTCGAGTTGGCGCTCAACATCCTGGCCTTCGCTCAGCTGCACATCAGGCAACAGCGCGAGCTCTTCCGCCATCAGGCGCCGGTTGAGATAAGGTGTCCCAACCTCAATCAGATGAACCCCCATTTCGCGCGCCAAAAACCGGGCCAGAGGAATTTCCAATTGCGAGTCAGGCATGAAAAAGACCCGCTTACCTTCAAGCTCAGGCCGAATACGAGCCACAGCGGCCTCGCTGCGCTTGCGCGCAGGTGCAATGGCGGCTTCCAACTGATTCAAGTCGGCACCCATGGCCCCCGCCGCCGCCCGCAACCAGGCGTCTGTCCCTTCAATCCCGAGGGGAATCGGTGCCGGCACAAGACTTGCCCCGCGCGACTCGAGCGCGCGAACGGTCGCCGTGAGGAAAGGTTGCGCCAGGATGACCCGGGTATGATTCCCGATTTCGGGCAACTCGCGCGCACGGCGGGGCGGGAAAAAATCGACCTGATCAATCCCAGCAGCCGCGAACAGGCGCCGGAACTGGTCCTCGACAATATCCGCAAGCGTGCCGACAACCAAAAGGTTCGCGGGCGCATCATCTGCGGCAGCGGGCAAATCGGGAACCAACGCCTCAAGGCAGGCATCCTCACCTTCAGTAAAAGTCGTCTCGATACCGCTGCCGGAATAGTTCAGGACACGGACATCGGGCGCATATTCACGCGACAGCCGTTCCGCCGCCCGCGAAAGATCGAGCTTTATAACCTCAGACGGGCACGATCCAACAAGGAACAGCATCTTGATATCGCGCCGACGCGACAGCAACCGCTCAACCACACGGTCAAGCTCTTCATTAGCATCGGCGAGACCGGCCAGATCCCGCTCATCAATAATCGCGGTACCAAAGCGCGGCTCGGCAAAGATCATCACACCCGCCGCCGACTGCATGAGGTGAGCGCACGTGCGACTGCCAATAATCAGGAAGAAAGCATCCTGGATTTTCCGGTGGAGCCAGACAATTCCTGTCAACCCACAGAAAACTTCACGTTGACCGCGCTCTTTAAGAACGGGCCGATCTGATGCTGTCGGAACGACCACCGGATTACCGACAAAACTTGCTGAGCGCGCCTGTGTCATTGCCCTGCCCCGACAAATTCGGTGGCAGCAACACCAGAAATATTTGAGGCTTTAGATTGTGCGGGCACACCTTCTAGCCGGGCGCGCCGGAGCTTCAAAACAAACTGCGCCGCGTTCACCGCATAAGCCGTATAAGCGAGGAGCGCGATGATCATCTGCTGCGTAGGCGAGCCCCACCCCGAGAAAAGCGCAATGACATAGGTGACATGAAGCGCAATGACCCCGAACGAGACGACATCTTCCCAGAAAAAAGCCGGCGCGAAGAGATATTGGCCGAAAACAACGCGTTCCCAAATTGCCCCCGTCACCATGATTGTGAGGAGGACCCCGGTTTTCACAAGGATGGAAAGTGCGGCGGCCTGCTCACCATGACCGCTGAGCAGAAACCGAATAACAAGCGCAAGACTCACCAGAAAGACAGCAAACTGCGCAATCGCCAAAACACCTTGGATCGGCGTCCAAATCGATTGATCGCGCCGCTTCCGCTGCTCCGGTGTATATAAGTTGCAGCCCTCGCGCATTACGGTTTTGCCCTCATCCCGTCCTCAGACTTCTAAAATCCCAGGACTCTTCGCCATAGCCTTAGCGCTTCACTCTCAGTGGTCGCGGCGCATCCTGAAAACCATCAGGGTCTTGGCTTTTCGCCGAGTCGCGCACACACCTGTACCGGCGCTTAGCTCGATTCGACCCTTGCAAACGGACCTGCAAGACTGACCCACCGACCTCAAAACCAACACCAAAAGGCACAAACAAACACAAGAGATCGCGTAGTTGGAATGTACCAATCCATTTATATGACTGTCAATCTTGTTTTACGTCATTTTGGATAGACAGATGTAAATTATTGTGATGTCCCAGTTTATAAAAGTTATTTTTTAGGCCTTATACCGCTGATATTGCGCGCAAAATTCTGTTTTTGTAGTTTGTAAATTCATGTCACACCGGCGTGACAACGCAGAAAGCACTAGTTGGAATGTATGGTTTGGGTGTATGTACTGGATGGGGAGATGCAAATGACCTACTCGAGTAACGGTGAAGCGAACCCGCCCAACGATGTGAATCAGACGGGCACACCAACCTCAGGCTATTTAGAAGACCTTCGACGTGCGGTGGCAACCGATGTCATTCCTAGATTGCTGGTTGCCGAACGCGACCAGCGGCGACCGCAACACCATTTCGGGCGACCGGGGCCGAGTGCTCGCGTTCTGACTCAGACCTGTGATCAGGTCTATGCCGCCATTTGTGAAGGCGACGCGACCGAAGCGCGATTACACCTTGAACGCGTTTCTGCATCCGGATGCGATATCGCCGTGATTTTTTCTGATGTGCTTGGCCCGGTGGCGCGGCAATTCGGTGAAGCGTGGGAG
>JBCDDR010000050.1:0-14083 GCA_039180205.1 Pseudomonadota bacterium
CATCGATGCTCACCTCAATCACGTCGGCACCCCACCGCCGGGTCGCGCGCGCCGCTTCGCGGACACAGCTATGCTCCGAAATCACAGTGACGAGCCGGGATCGCCGTTTCACGAGCGCCTCCATCACGCCCTTGATGGCGAGGTTGTTTGCCTCGGTCGCTCCGGAGGTGAAAATAATGTCTTGGGGTGCCGCCCCGATTAACGCGGCACATTCAGCTTGTGCGACCTCGATCGCGGCTTGGGCCTCCCAACCATAGCGATGGTCAGCCGAATGCGGATTGCCAAAATGCGTTGTTAAAAACGGCATCATGGTGGAGAGTACATCCGCATCGATCGGGGTCGTCGACTGATAGTCGAGAAAGATCGGAGACCTTCCAGATCCTTTAGCCATCCACATTTCCGTTTGCTTTGACTGATGTCATGCGACCGACTGAGCGCCCGCCCGGTTCAGCATGTCCCGGTACGTGAACAAGAAGGTGTCAATTTCCCCTTCGGTTGTCTCGCGACCCATGCTGATCCGCAGTGCCCGGCGAGCTTCCTCTCCTGGAAATCCCATCGCTGATAACACTGCACTTCCCTCAACTTTTCCAGAAGAACAGGCAGACCCCGCGCTGCAAGCGATCCCAGCCAGGTCAAGCTTCATCAATTGCAGCTGGCTTGGCATGCCCGGAGTGATCACCATCGTCGTATTGGCAAGCCGCGGCGACGATTGTGCAACGATGCGAGCGCCCATGCTCTCCAGCTCGGCCTCAAGGCGGGTTTTCAAACGCTGTAAACGACTGGCTTCTTCGTCGATTGAACCCAGCGCCTTAACCGCGGCACCAAACCCGACAATGCCCAATAGATTTTCTGTACCCCCTCGCCGCCTGCGCTCCTGCCCGCCCCCGGCGAATATCGGCGGCATTGCGTTTACATCTTTTAAGATCAACGCGCCAACACCTGCCGGCCCACCAATCTTATGCGCGGAAATGCTTAATGACATCGCGCCAAGCTCGGCGAAGTCTGTGGCCCCCTTACCGAGCCATTGCACACCATCAATATGCATGGTCAGGCCCAATTCCGTTGCAAGGTTGGCAAGGTCTCTGATCGGATGGATCACCCCTGTCTCATTATTCGCCCACACGAGCGCAAGGTGCGTCACCCGACCCGCGTTCGATTGAACAATGCGTTCGATGTCTGAGTGATCGATCCGGCCGTCCGCGTCGATCGGGAGGCGATTGGCCCGCTCATCGAAAAGAAACGCAAGCGAGGGGTGAGCATCCGAGCCTACAAGCCAATTTTGCGGTGAGGCTCCTTTGAGCGCCATGGCGTTCGCTTCGGTCCCACCGCTCGTGAATAGGATCTGTTCAGGTAAAGCACCAACGGCTTTGGCAACGGCTTCGCGTGCATCCTCGATCAGGGCGCGCGCATCGCGGCCAAAACGGTGCGGCGACGAGGGGTTACCAACAATTTCCAATGCCGACGCCATGGCGTCTTTCGCCTCAGGCCGAAGCGGAGCCGTTGCATTATAATCGAGATAAATCATCCAACGTCACTCACAAAAAGCTACGAAATTTCAAGGCCTAGAACCATGTTCCTGCAAGAGTACAGTCCAGCATGCTTGCGTTTTTATGTCCCATGGGGATATAGAACGCGGCTTAACTAATCGTCCAGCGCTGTCATGCCAGATCACAGGTCATCTGTGTTGAATTCCGCAACCCGGTGTCACCTGATTTACATGTGGTACGCGTCCATTTGTTTGAGAAGAAGTGAAACGTAATGCCCGACGTTATCTTTAATGGCGCTGAAGGGCGTCTTGAAGGCCGCTATCAGCCTTCGAAAACCCCGAACGCACCCATTGCCTTGATCCTTCATCCCCACCCTCAAGGTGGTGGTACGATGAACAATAAGGTCGTGTATCATTTGTTTCATGCGTTCGTGCGTCAGGGCTTCTCGACGCTTCGGTTTAATTTTCGCGGTGTCGGGCGAAGCCAGGGGAGTTTTGACAGCGGCATCGGGGAATTGGCCGATTCAGCCTCGGCGCTCGATTGGCTGCAGTCATTCAACCAAAACGCGCCGAGCTGTTGGGTCGCTGGCTTTTCTTTTGGGGCGTGGATCAGCATGCAGCTTCTCATGCGTCGGCCCGAGCTTCGTGGGTTTATTTCCGTGGCCCCACCAGCCAACATGTATGATTTTTCTTTTCTGGCCCCCTGCCCGTCATCGGGCCTTGTCATTCAAGGAAACGCCGATGAACTTGTGACCCCGGATTCGGTTGCGAAATTGGTGGCAAAACTCAAAACCCAAAAGGCCATAACCGTTGATCAGCATACGATCGAAGGTGCCGGACACTTTTTTGAAAACGACCTCGATGAGTTAAGTGCAACGACAGAGGCCTATCTCAAAAAACGGTTTGCTGAAGGAACCGGTTGACGGTTCGCATCCTGTCGTCTGCGCCTGCGACCGATTGAACGCAGCGCCATGCTGCCAATAAGTGATCCAAGACATGACAACCGACTGGCCCGCATTTCAGTCCGCTTTTCTCAAGACGTTGACCGAGCGTCAATACGTCCATCAAATCACTGATGCTGAAGGACTTGATGGCTGTTTGCGTTCGGGCGTCCAGTCCGCCTACATCGGCTTTGATTGCACAGCTCCGTCGCTTCATGTCGGCAACCTTGTTTCGATTATGATGCTACGCCACTTTCAGAAAGCGGGGCATCGTCCCATCGTTCTGCTTGGTGGCGGCACGACAAAAGTTGGCGACCCTTCAGGCAAGGACAAAAGCCGTCAAATGCTCGACGAAGGCTCGATCGCTTCGAATATGGCGAGCATTCGTAGGGTTTTTGAGCGATTTCTTAGCTTTGGCGATGGCCCGAGCGACGCCATCCTGGTCAACAATGCCGACTGGCTTGACGGGTTGAGCTACATCGATTTTCTGCGCGACATTGGCCCTCACTTCACCGTCAACCGCATGCTGACATTCGATAGCGTTCAACTCAGGCTGGAACGCGAGCAACCGTTGAGCTTTATCGAATTCAACTATATGATCCTGCAGGCCTATGACTTTCTGGAACTTTCAAGGCGCGCCAACTGCTCGCTTCAAATGGGCGGCTCAGACCAATGGGGCAATATTGTCAATGGGATGGAACTCTGCCGCCGCCATGCCGGAAAACAGGTCTTTGGCCTCACAACGCCTTTGATTACAACGGCCGATGGCGGCAAAATGGGCAAAACCGCAGACGGCGCGGTATGGCTTAACGCTGATGCGCTCACCCCTTATGATTACTGGCAGTTTTGGCGGAATACCCAGGACGCCGATGTTGGCCGTTTCCTGCGTCTGTTTACGGAGCTTCCGATTGAAGAAATCGAGCGGCTAGAGGCGCTCGAAGGTCAGGAAATCAATGATGCCAAAATCATCTTAGCCAATGCTGCAACGGCACTTTGCCATGGGCCTGAAGCTCAGGCAAATGCGGCAAGAACCGCAGAACAGACCTTTGCCCAAAGGGGTCAGGGCGACAACCTTCCCGAAGTCATCCTTTCGAAAGCAGAGACTGAGGCTGGTTTGACACTGGTTGACCTCCTCCTGAAAGCTGAGTTTGCAAAGTCGAAAGGCGAGGCGCGGCGATTGATTGCTCAGGGCGGTGCCAGAATTGAAAATGAAAAAATCACCGACATCGAGTTTCAGATATCAGATGATGACTTACGTGAAAAAGGCTCGCTAAAGCTCTCATCTGGAAAGAAAAAACACGCTCGGATCGTCGTCCGCTAAATCGCCTACGATACTATTGAGGCTTTTTTTCCCGCTCGTTTGTATCGCTTTTGCCCGACCCATTTGCCTGAGGCTTGGCTTCACCCTCATCAGGCTCCGGAAGCTTGCCATGCCGCCGCACGAACATACGCCTGAAGATGCCGGGCAACAGCCCTGTCGCCGCATTTACGTTGACCTCGGGCTCATTTAGGGACCCCTCAACCTGATAGCTGAAGGCGACAAGCCCCTCTTTATCCCCCCCTGTGAATACATTTCCGAGAAGTGGCACTTTGCCGATCGTACTGTTGAAGCCATAAGCGGGGACGATGAGCCCCCGCAAAGCGGAACGCTCAAGTTTACGGTCCACCTGACCCGAGAGCGTAAACCCCAGCCCGGGACCATTGGCGCTCGCCCGGTCAACGTCGATAATTCCATTCTCCAGGCGGAACGGGAAAACCAATTCGCGAAATACCAGCCCCCGGTCCTGTACCTGGTCTGAAATTGCAGAAAGCGAGGCGAGAGCGAGTATTTTGGCGGCGACGGGGGCATTGGCGATGCGAAAGTCGGTGATGTTCATTTCGCCTTCAAACGCCAGGGCCTCGCCCAAGCCACGGGTTTCTGCTTCCATCGTCAAAACGCCGCCATAGGCATTTTCATAGAGATCGAGACCACGCACCAACAGACCGGCATCGTCCACAAAAAGGGACGCCTCGCCCTCTCGATCCTCATTGGTTTCGAACCGGCCAGACACAACCGAATCGCCAGGTAGCGTTCCATCAATCACCAAGCTTCGAACACCGAGATGATCTTGAACCAATTCGCCAGTGACATTCTCGGCCATCACCCCGTTTTCAAGCAAGAGTTGGTCGAAACGGATACGCGCATGGATCGGGACAAGCGCGGCACCCTGTGCCCCCCCACCAGAAAGACTTGGCGACTGGGCAAGCAGTGGGCGGGCATCAAACGAGTCGCCATCAAGAGTGATATCCCATCGGTGGGACATAAACGCGCCGTCGCCTGAAAGGCGATTGGCACCCGAGGCGGCCTCTTCAATAGAGATCATGAAACCGCTTTCGGGGTCGTAGCTGCCATTTCCTTCAATTCGAAAGGCGGGTGATGCAAAACGTGCCTGTTCGATAACAACCTGACCCGGCTCAAGAAAACGAAGTTTCGACCGGAGTATGCCATCAACACCCGGGGATTTTGCCCACCCCAAGACAGGGACTTCAACCGCAGCATCGACAAGGTTGAGGTCTGCAGACAATGTTTTCAGTTTGACGCCGGACCCGGTGAGCGACAAATCGAAATCAACTTCACCTGCCAGGGCGGTCCCCAAATCAACACCCAATGAAGCGAGCCGCTCGTCGGAAACACGTCCAACGAGATGGAGGTTTGTCGGATCGTTCGCACTGCCATCGATGACTTCACGCCAAACGATTTGAACCGGCACATTTCCGATCTCGATATCACCGCGCGCCAATATGCGGTTGGGGTCAATCTCAAACGTAACCAGTCCGCCTTCCAGACGAAGGTCTTGACCAACTTCAGGCCCCCCAAGGTTTGTGGCCGCTACAGAGGCTTCGAATTCGATCTCATCAAACCCAAGGGCGTCAATCAGTGGAAACCGAAGCGAAACTTTTGCGTCAGAAGTCCCAGTTACCACACCAGGGTCGATGCCATAGCTGGAAATATAGCCGAGGGGCTCACTATCTAGAACCTCTAGAAGTGCGCGCGCATCGCCCCTTGCCTCAAGTGAGATATCAGCGAACTGATCAGCCTTTTGAAAATCGGTCAGCGCAACCGTTGACCCGGAGATTTCCAGGCCATTGATTGTTCCCTCAGTGATAAACAGGTCAAGCCCATCGACGGTCAGCTCTCCCCTGCCCGACGCTTGGTCAATTTTCGGCATGGGCCTGCGATAATGCGCGACGAGGTCTTGGAAATCGAAATCAAGTGTGATTGCGCGAGGAGGTAACTCTGACTTCTCGAAGTCCGAAACGGCCAGTTGAACCTGCAGTTTGCCGTTTTTGATAAGTCCGCTATCGAGATTGGATACGACCCACAATCGTCCACCACCGCCATCCTCGGGCCAATAAGTCTTCAACCCGTCAACCCGCAACTGGTCAATCGACCCCTCAAGCTCGATGACGGGGTCCCCGAAGAGCAAGGTAACGCTGCCCGAGAGGCTCATGACCGTTTCAGGCGTTTTGATCACAACCTCGGTGAAGTCAGCGCGTTCCTCCGCAAGTCTTATGTCCGCACGAACCCGGTTGAGTGAGAGCGGCGGCGGGGTGTCGCCATATCCTTCTAAACGCAGCGCGCCCTGATCGGTGCTGAGCGAAACATATACCTCGGTTTCGCGCGGGCAGGACCGCCCCTGATCCTGATTGGGAGCCGATCTTGTAACCGCATCCATCTTGCCGTCGATGGAGAAGCCATATGCTTTCAGATGGGAAAGTTGAGGCAGCGCGTTCCCGACCTGATCGAGGGCAAAGCGTTCGAATTTGAGCTGCATATTTGATGAAGATGACCCGACGGCGCCCGATAGCCCGACAGTCCCGATTTTTGGATCTTGCCTCGATATGTCGGACATCTCAGCGATTTCAAATTGCCCGGAGATATCAAAGGGGTTGGCTTGGCCATCGTTTTCCAGTGATGATGCTGACCGATGGAAACCGACGTCTTTGCCGATAACCGCGACCCCACCGGAGGGATCACCCACAATTTCCACGCGAACTGCACCGATCGTGACCCCTTCGAAAGACGTCGGAAAGTCCGCAAGCAAAGGCAAGGCTATGGTCGGGACTGCGGTGTCAGTGGGTTCCGATTTCGAAGGCGCCGGGGTAACAGACCCGTCAATGCGCTCAATAGCGATGGCGATCAGTTCAAAATCACGGTCGGGAGATATTCGAAAGTCAACCACAAGCGGGCGAATGATCGCCTCGGCTTTGGCTTTTTTATGAATGATGCCGACCTCCCTGGCACTTAACTGCCAGCGGTCATTTCCGGCATCCCACCAGATCCGCGCATCTTCATAGGTCAACCGCGCGCCCGGAATGGCGCGATTAACGGCTAGTTCCAAAGGAGTCTCGATGGCCCAACTTACTAAAGCCAGTGGCACGGGACCCTGACGCACCGCGAAAACCATACCAATGGCCGCGAGCCCAACCATGAGGGCGCAACCAACGAAGATCCGCACGAGCCACTTGATGCGTTTGACCACAGGTTTAAGAACTTCCAATTTGAGTTACAAATATCATCTGGGCAATCAACCGCGCATAGGCAATAGCGCATAATCAAAATGCGATGCACCACACAGATGAGTGATAAATACCTACCGCGAATGCTATAGCCCAATTAGGGTGAAATCAGGCCAAGTGAGACGGATGCAAAACCATGTTTGAAAGCGTTGCTCCCGCCATCTCGCCTTATGCGTATGCCGAAGGGCACAAAGCAGCCCTTGATGACATGGTTTCAGAGCTCAAGGCAAAGGCAGCCGCCAATCCCGAGTTTGATCCAGGTCTACTTAGCGATGATCACGACGGCTTCCGCATATTGTTTTTCGCGATGCATCATTCGCCCTTTTTAAGCCGACTCATCGCCCGCAATCCGGTTCTTGCGCTTCGCTCCATTTCTGAACCTTTTGAGGATGTCATCGGCGACATTCTTTCGGTAACCGACGGCTGGTGGGATGCCGTTTTTGAAGCCGCCGACCCGCTGAAAGAGGCAAGTCGATCGCTCAGGCAGGGGAAAGAGCAGATTGCACTCGCCGTTGGTCTCGCTGATTTGGCAGGTAGCATTCCCCTAGAGCGCGTGATTGCCGTACTGAGTGATTTCGCTGACAGCTGCGTTAACCTTGCACTGTCGGTCACACTCGAGCGCGCCTACGCGCGGGGAGAATTGTTGCCGCCAGACCAAGAAACCCCAGTTGAGCGCGTTCAGCAATGCGGCCTCATCTGTCTCGCGATGGGGAAATGGGGGGCGAGAGAGCTAAACTACTCAAGCGATATAGACCTGATTTTGCTGTTCGACCCAGATAGATTTGTGGCCAAAGGTCGCCATACTCCGCCTGAATATGCCGCCCGGGTTCTGCGAACGACGCTTGAGTTGCTGCAAAAACGCACGCACGAGGGATATGTTTTCCGGACAGATCTGAGACTTCGGCCCGATCCCTCGGCGATGGCGGCGGTACCATCGGTTCTGGCGGCCGAAAATTATTATCAGAGCCTCGGAAAAGCCTGGGAACGGGCCGCTATGATTAAGGCGCGCCCCGCCGCAGGTGATCTTGAGGCCGGACGAACCTTCCTAAAACACATCCGCCCGTTTGTGTGGCGTCGAAGCCTCGACTATTCGGCGTTGGAAGACATCCAGTCGATCAAACTGCAAATCCATGAGCATCATGGTCACCGCGAGTTTGAGGTTGCGGGGTATGATGTCAAACTTGGTCGTGGCGGAATTCGAGAGATTGAATTTTTCGCACAGATCCAACAGCTGATTCACGGCGGTCGCGAACCTCTTTTACGAACCAGCAGCACCCAGGATGCGCTCGCCGCTCTGGCAACAACGGGCTATGTCTCAATCAACGATGCGCAATTCCTCGTGCAGGCCTACCGTTTTTTCCGAAAAGTTGAACACCGCCTGCAAATGATTGACGACCAACAAACGCATAGTCTGCCCGAGCAGGAAGACGATCTGCAGCGCGCGGCGTCCTTTTGTAACTTTCGAAACATACGAGACCTCGAAATGGTCTTAAGGGAGACCCATCTTGGCGTGCGGTCGCGGTATGATCAGCTTTTACCCGAAACAACCAACGGCTATTCTGAGGAAGCGCGGCGGTTTCGCGACCGACCGACAACACGACAAATTCTAAATCGGTGGCGCTCCGGCGAGTATCGCGCTCTGCGCTCGGATCGCGCCCGCGCGGTCCTCGAACGCTTGATGCCCGAGCTTTTGAATGCTCTGTGCGAAGCTGATCAGCCCGAAACGGCACTTTCGCGCTTTGATCAATTTCTGAAAAAAATTCCCTATGGGGTTCAAATCCTGTTTCTATTTCAGTCTCAGCCATGGTTATTCAAAATCATAACCTTGGTGATGACGTTGGCTCCCGCGCTTGGAGACTATCTTGGCCGACGTCCCGAAATTCTCGAAGAGTTACTGGCTCCTGGTTTTTTTGATCCGCCGCAGGAACATACCGAACTTGGGACCGAACTTGAGCGCCGCCTTGGTGTCACCGATGGGTTGGAAGACAAACTCGACACCGTTCGCGGTTGGTACCACGGTCATCGGTTCCGGTTTGGCGTTCTGTTTCTTGAAGGTCGGATCGACGGGATTGAATATAGTCGCTGGCTTTCCCGCACTATGGACCGAGCGCTTTCAATCATTGCTGCGGAAGTGGAGGCCGAATTCCGTCTGCACCATGGAGACATTGCCCAGGGTACCTATGCGCTTGTCGCGCTCGGCAGTTATGGCATCCGCCAGATCTCTCCCACAAGCGACCTCGATCTCTTGTTCATCTATCATGCCCCGACCGATGATGACGGCAACCCGCCGATCTCGACCGGTGAGAAGCGTTTAGGAACAGCCACTTATTACGCGCGGTTGGCAAAACGCATCATCTCAGCCATCACGGCGCAGAGCCGTGAGGGGAAATTGAGCGAAGTCGATATGCGTTTGCGACCCTCGGGAAATCAGGGGATGATTGCAACTTCCCTGGAAGGATTTATCGCCTATCATCAGGACCGGGCCTGGGTTTGGGAAAAAATGGCATTGACCCGTGCGCGGGTGATCGTCAGCACCCCGGCGTTTCGCGAGTTCGTTACCACCGCCATCACGACTGCATGCGCCAGGTTGCCAAAGGATGCCGAGCTCAAAGGTGAAGTTCGTGAAATGCGCCATCGTTTGGCGAACGAATTTCCTGAAGCAGGTATTTGGGATCTCAAACATCGCCGCGGCGGTCTTGAGGACCTGTCATTCGTTCTGCAATATCTTCAATTGAAATTTGGAATGCCTCTCGGGATCGATAGCCTCGAAGCAATTCACTATATCGAGGAGCTTGGCATAATTGAGCTTACTGATGCCAAACGACTGCGCCGGGTTTTTTCAATGCTGTTCCACATTACGAACTTACTTCGACTGTCATTGGGCGCAAGCCATCAAACTGCCCCGCTCCCAACCGCCTTATCAGCTGTGATTGCTGATATTATGCATGTTCCGGCAGCTCCAGCAGAACAGCGGAACGTGTTGCTTCAGGAAAAACTTGAAGAGGCATGTACAACAATTGAAAACACCTTTATCGCGCAGCTTGGTCCGATCCGACCGAATGATATTAAGCGGAGCAAGGCAAATGATGAGGTTCGGGAAACAAGCCCTTGATCTGCGCAAGAGGCGGACTACCGTCTCCGGAAGATCCTTGGATAAGCAGGTCTTTCAAAGCCATTCATTCACCAAAACAGTCATTAAGGGGAAAATTCATGTCGAACCGTTTGAGCGAAGGTGACAAAGCGCCTGCGTTTTCGCTTCCAGCTGATGGGGACCGCACCATTTCGCTCGCCGACTATTCTGGCAAATGGCTTGTTCTCTATTTTTACCCGAAAGACGATACCCCGGGGTGTACGAAAGAGGCGATTGCCTTCTCCGCGGATATTGAGGCGTTTGCAACTGAGGGCGCGGCGATTGCCGGGGTCTCGAAGGATACGCCGCAGAAGCATGATAAGTTTCGCGACAAGCATGGCCTGAAAGTTGATCTTTTGTCGGACGAAAGCGGCGAAATGCTAGAGGCTTACGGGGTTTGGCAGGAAAAAAAGATGTATGGAAAGGTCTATATGGGAATTGCCCGTTCGACCCTTTTGATTGATCCCGAGGGTACCATTCGAAAAATCTGGCCCAAAGTGAAAGTGCCGGGCCACGCAGAAGACGTTCTTGAAAGCCTGAAAGCGCTCAAGGGCTAACCAAAAAGTGTCCACGACCCAAAGGGGCTCTATGGCGAGCGGAGACTTGCGCCCGGCCGTCGAAGCGCTCGGCCAGTCCGCCAAACTTATCGATATGATTGGCGCAGCACTCTCCGCTGCTGCACCTGCCGAAAAATGTGCGCTGGTCTCAGAGATCGCAGAGATGTGGCCTGAAAATGGTATGCATCTAACCGATCTCGACGCCCCTGTGCATGCCGAGCCCGGAACACCTTCGCGGCCGTGCCTTCTTGCGCCGCGAGATATGCCGAAACGACGACAGGGGCGCAGTCGGGCTGATCGTGCAGCACTGCTGCACGCGCTCGCTCACATCGAGCTCAACGCGATAAACCTCGCGCTCGACATCATTTTGCGATTCGGTCACGCCATGCCGCCTGCGTTTTGTACTGACTGGATTGGCGTGGCAGCCGACGAAGCCAGGCATTTCAACCTCTTGTGCGCTCGCCTTAAAGCTTTCGATGTGAATTATGGCGACCTACCTGCACATGCAGGGCTGTGGGAGGCGGCAGAAAAAACGCGTGATGATATTCTCGCCCGCCTCGCGATCGTCCCAATGGTACTTGAGGCGCGCGGACTTGATGTGTCCCCACCAATGATTGCGCGCCTGCGCAGTTTTGGAGATGACGAAAGCGCAGACGTTCTCGCGATTATCTATCACGACGAAATTGGTCATGTCGGTGTCGGCGTGCGATGGTTTCGGCATGTATGTGCCGAACAAGCGCTTGACCCTGTTCAAGTTTTTCATGACCGGGTTCGCCGTGACTTCACCGGAGGGCTCAAGCCCCCTTTTAATGACGAAGCGCGAACCAAAGCCGGTTTTTCTCCTCAATTCTATCGATCATTGACCTTGCGTTAAATCCTGACGTGTAAAAACATGATGAGTTTTTATCAGGTTGTTGTGCGTTTTCATCGGGGTAACGAGCAATCTTGGACGTGTTTCATCGCAAAACATCAGCCTTTTCCTGATTTTTTGCTTTCACGTTTTCGCGACCTCGGCTACGTCATCATGATTCCGATGTTTTGGTTAAGGATTCAAAATTTTGGAAACGACGAAAGAGCGAAGGTAGAGCTTTGACCCAGCGAGTATCAGCCTGGAAGCGCTTTGTTGCGTTGTTCCCCGAGCATCAGATTTATCTGCGTACCAACGGAAAGGTGCGCTTTCTCACTCTCTCGACGCCTGTTCAACTGAGCATGTTTGCGCTCGGCCTCGTCTTGTTCACGTGGATTTCGATCGCCACGTGGACTGTGATTACCCACTCGCAAGTGGTGGCGAACAAGAACTCGGCGATCAGTGACGCGCAAGGCGACTATGAAGCGTTGCTTTCAGATATGGGCGAATTGCAGCGCCAGGTTCTCAGCGATGCACAACGTTTGGAAATTCGTCAAAAACTTCTGAAGGATCTGATTAAGGACGAAACCGTCGACTGGTCAGAGATTGAATTTGATAAGCCCGCCGGAATGCCCGCAGGTATTGGGAAACAATCATCTTATTTTACACCGGACGCAACGCCGTGGGCCGTCGAGTCGCAGGTAAAAGTGATTTTTCGTGGCATTGAGGTTGAGCAGCTCAACTTGAGCCGCCACCTCCTCGCGCACATCAAAGGTCAGCGCAAGGCCGTCGATACAGCACTTGAACGCGCCGGATTTGAAAGTGTTGCCCTGCTGGCAGATCGCGCGGGGGCAACCGGTGGGCCTTTGGTCGAAGACCCGATCGCCAAGCAACTTCCCGAAAATGACATATTATTTGATGTCATGACCGAGATCGCGGCACTGAACGAACTGCGTCAAGTCGCAGGCAGCATCCCCAGCGCTCAGCCGCTGCCCGAATATTATATTTCGAGCAATTTCGGCCGGCGCCGTGATCCGTTTACCAAAAGATGGGCATGGCATGCCGGTATTGATCTCGCGGCATGGCATGGTACTGCTGTTCTCGCTGCAAACGATGGGATTGTAATCCATGCAGGTTATAAGCCCGCTTATGGCCGTATGGTCGAAATTGATCATGGAAACGGCTTCAAAACCCGTTATGGTCATATGCGTAAGGTCTCCGTGAAAAAGGGCGCACGGGTGACCCAAGGTGTTAAAGTGGGCGAAGTGGGGAAAACGGGCCGGAGTACGGGTCCGCACTTACATTATGAGGTTTGGCACAATGGAAAGCCAATCAACCCAACGTCTTTATTGAAGGCAACTCAACATGTTCTCGAAATCCAAGGAAGAAACCCCAACCGTGACAACGACCCCTCCTAAGGCCGCGCGTCCGCAACGCGCACCCGTATCTTCGGCTCCCTCCATCATTGGTTCCGATGTTCGTATCGTCGGTAACTTGGAAACCGCAGGTGAAATCCAACTTGATGGCACCATCGAAGGCGATGTGCGTTCAGGTGCGCTGACCATGGGCGAAAATGGCTCACTTTCGGGCAGTGTAAACGCAGATAGTGTGATTGTGCGTGGTACGGTCGATGGTGCTATTCGCGGTCGCAATGTCGTTTTGGAAAAGTCAGCGAAGATCCGCGGCGATGTGATCCATGAAACGCTTAGTATTGAAGCAGGCGCCCAAATCGATGGGACGTTCAGTCACTCATCCAACCCGCTCGAGTCTTCAGACACGCCGCTTCGGCTCGCCTCCCGTAAGACAGAGGAAAAGTCTGGAAAAGACCAGAATACCGCCTCAGTGATTGAGCGTTCAGCCTAAGCTGAAATCTGGATGCGCTTGCAACGCGCTTTTTGATCGAAAAAAACCCGGCACAGCCCTCACTGGTGCGTGCTGGGTTTTTTTATAGCCCGATCTGGGGCCAATAGCGCTCAGCGAGAGTCCGGGACCAGACATGTGCCCTTCAGTATGCCTGGACAAATACAGTTGCTAGTCCTTTGGCACAACGGTGCGAATGTGAAGCTCCCGCAATTGCTGAAGTGTGACATCTGAAGGTGCGTTCATCATCAAATCTTCTGCCCGCTGATTCATCGGGAACAGGATCACCTCGCGAATATTGGGTTCATCCGCCAAAAGCATGACGATACGATCAACACCCGGTGCCAAGCCACCGTGCGGCGGGGCGCCATAGGAAAATGCGTTCATCATGCCGGGGAATGCGTCTGTTACCTCATCGCGGCTATAGCCAGCGATTTCAAAGGCTTTGAACATGATCTCCGGGCGGTGGTTCCGAATGGCCCCTGAAGACAACTCAATCCCGTTGCACACAATATCATATTGATAGGCGAGGATATCGAGCGGATCCATTGTCTCAAGCGCTTCAAGCTCCCCTTGTGGCATGGAAAAGGGATTTTGTGAGAAGTCGATTTTTTTCCCCTGCTCATCATACTCGAACATGGGGAAATCCACGACCCAACAAACACCGAACACATCCGCCGCAATAAGCTCGAGATCCACGAC
>JBCDDR010000051.1:0-13921 GCA_039180205.1 Pseudomonadota bacterium
GCCACCGCCATGCCGTAGCCGGGCACGATGATCACCGATCCGGCGTTCTTCATGAGGTACGCGGCGTCCTCCGCAGACCCCTGCTTCACAGTCTTGTCGCCCATGTCGCCGGCGGGGCCCGCGCTTTCCCCACCGAAGCCGCCGAGGATCACCGAGATGAATGAGCGGTTCATGCCTTTACACATGATGTAGGACAGGATGGCGCCGGAGGAGCCCACCAGGGCGCCGGTGATGATGAGCGCTGTGTTGCCAAGGGTGAAGCCGATGCCAGCCGCCGCCCAGCCGGAGTAGGAGTTCAGCATCGACACCACCACCGGCATATCCGCCCCGCCGATCGGCACGATCAAAAGGAAACCGATGACGAAAGAGAGGGCAAGGATGAGCCAAAACAGGTTGCCGCCGCCTGATGCTGCCCCATTGCTGAGCGCAAATGCGATAATCAGCCCGATAATTCCAAGCCCGATGACAAGATTGATGGCATGCCGTGCGGGCAAAATGATGGGCGAACCCGACATGCGGCCCGAGAGCTTCAGAAAGGCAATGACCGACCCAGAAAAGGTAATCGCCCCGATTGCGGCCCCCAAGCTCATTTCGATACGGCTCGAAACCAGAATTGCACCCGTGATTGGATTTGTGATGCCAAATTCGCCCGGGTTTAAGAAAGCTGCGGCGGCAACAAACACAGCGGCGAGACCCACAAGGCTGTGAAATGCGGCAACAAGTTCAGGCATAGCCGTCATCGCGATACGCTGTGCAATGATATATCCAATCGCGCCGCCAACTGCGATCGCAGCGAGGATTTCCACGTAAGAGAAAATGCCCGGGCTCAATAGCGTGGTCACGATGGCGATAGCCATCCCGATAATGCCGAAGGTGTTGCCCTGACGGCTGGTTTCCGGAGAAGAAAGTCCACGCAGCGCCAAAATGAACAGAATACTGGCCACGAGATAGGCAGCAGCGGTCCACCCGCCTGCAGCAGAGGCCCCATGCCCAGCGCTCACCGCGCTTGCAAATACGGTCGTGATCATCGCGCGTCCCCTATTTCTTTTTCTTATACATAGCGAGCATGCGCTGGGTGACGGCAAAGCCACCAAAGATGTTGATCGCGGCGAGCGCAATCGCAATTAGCCCCAATATCTTCGAAATGCTGAAGCCAGAAGGACCGGCGGCAATCAGCGCCCCGACGATGATGACCGACGAAATTGCATTGGTCACCGCCATGAGCGGTGTGTGTAGCGCGGGGGTCACCGACCACACGACATAATATCCAACAAAAATCGCCAACGCGAAAATTGTGAGTTGGCTGATGAATGGGCTGACTTCCATTATTCTTCCTCAAACATGTCCTGCCGAAGCAAACGCCGTGCGTTGCCTGATTTTATGATGTCAAACGTTCATGGACGATCGAACCGCCCTTGGTAATGAGCGTACCCTTGATCAGTTCATCGTCCCAGTCGATGGCAAGGGCGCCGCTGTCTTTGTCGATCAATGGCGAGATAAAATTGAACAGATTTTTCGCATAGAGTGACGACGCATCCGCAGCGAGGCGCGATGGCATATTCATTGCGCCCACAATTTTGACACCGTGCGCCTCAACCACCTCGCCCGGTTTCGCAAGCGCACAGTTGCCGCCCTGTTCCGCCGCCAGATCAACGATCACCGAACCTGGTTTCATCGACTTAAGCATCTCTTCACTCACAAGCTGCGGCGCTTCCCGCCCAGGTATGAGTGCCGTCGTGATAACGATATCCTGTTTTTTGATCGTCTCAGCAATCAGCGCAGCTTGCTTTTCCTTGTAGGCGTCGGACATTTCCTTGGCATAACCGCCTGAGGTTTCGGCTTCTTTCGCCTCGTCATCATCGACCATGACGAATTTACCGCCCAGGCTTTCCACTTGTTCTTTCGCGGCGAGCCGCACGTCGGTCGCCGACACAATCGCGCCCAACCGTTTCGCCGTCGCGATGGCCTGGAGACCCGCGACACCGGCCCCCATAACAAGCACTCGTGCCGGGGCAACTGTGCCAGCCGCGGTCATCATCATCGGCATCGAACGATCATAATGCGAACATGCCTCGAGAACCGCCTTGTATCCAGACAGGTTTGACTGTGACGACAACACATCCATGGATTGCGCACGCGTGATCCGCGGCATGAATTCCATCGCGAATGCGGTCAGTTTCTGATTTGCGATCGCATCGAGCCGCTCCTTTTCAAGAAACGGATTTAAGACACCCAGCAAGATCGCATCGGCGGGGGCCGCAGCCAATTCATCTCCGTCGAGTCCTTGGACGGTAAAAATCACATCCGCGCCCGACAGTGCGGCTGAAGCATCGTTGGCGATTTCAGCGCCTGCATCGGCAAATGTCTCATCAGCAATGTGGGATGCGGCGCCAGCGCCACTTTCGACAACGATTTTGGCCCCAAGCCCCGACAATTTCTTCACAGTTTCGGGCGAAGCAGCGACGCGTCGTTCATGCTGACGACGTTCTTTCATCACGGCAATTTTCATATATATCCCCTCAGGCTCCGGCTCGCGTTTCGGTTAGATAGCATGCTTTTTCCGAAAGCAAAGCGCCAAAGCGAAAGCGTTGAGAAGACCGCAGTCCGAGGAAACTGAAATCCATTAATTTGAGAATAGAAAGCCGCGGTTAGCCGTTGTCACTCTAGGGACCGGCCAGACCGACCATGGCCAAAGCCTCTGACTGGCGCTTTGCGAGGGCCGGCACATCAAAGCCGTCGATGATCTCGTTGAAAATGCGGTACCAGTTCACTTCAGCGCGCAGGTGCAGGAACACGCCGCCAAGTCCGATCGCTGCACGGTCCATGAACACAAATTCACGCGGCGGCGTCACCGGACCGAGTTCTTTGAGTTTCCGGTGGACTTTTTCCGCGGTTTCGCGGCCATATTCACCCGGATTATCAGCGGCGTTGATCAGCCGAGGCTTATCTTCCATGAGCGGGCCATAAAGAAATGCCGCCCAGATGTTGAGCGTGTCAATCAGCTCATTTGAAAGGTCCGGGAAGCCCCAAACTTTGTACGCTTCAACGGCCAGATCGCGGTCACCATCTCTAAGCGCACGATAAAGATCGATCACCGCCCCCGCGAATGGCGGTGAGAAAATACGCACACACCCAAAATCAAGCAGATTGAGGCTCAGGTCTTCCCGTACAGTATAGTTGCCAAGGTGCGGGTCACCATGGATCACGCCATACCTGTGGAAGGGCACATACCAAGCGCGAAACAAATTAATCGCCAGCTGATTGCGTGTTTCCTGGTCGGCATCTTTGAAGCTGAGCATGGGTTTTCCATCGACCCACCCCATGGTTATCAGGCGATCGGTTGAAAGATCTTGCCTGACGGCGGGTATGTGTACGTTCGGCTCATCGCGCAACATGTGGCGGTAGAGCTCAATATGCTTTGCTTCGCGCCCATAATCGAGTTCTTCGCACAGCCTTTCGGCGAGCTCTTCCTTGATCAGGCTGGTGTCGATCGAGTTGTCGTACCGTTTGGCGACCGACAAAAAGAGCGCCATCTGTTTAAGATCAGCTTCGACTGCCGACTCCATTTCAGGATACTGGAGTTTTACCGCGAGCGCGTTTCCTTCAAGGTCCATCGCCTTATGAACCTGACCCAGCGACGCGGCGGCGAGGGCGTCTTTCGAAAAATCCTGGAAATGCGATTGCCAGCCGGGGCCTAGCTCGCCCTTCATTCGGCGTTTCACAAACGGCCACCCCATCGACGGGGCATTCGCTTGGAGCTGGGCAAGCTCTTGGGCATATTCTCGCGGCAGCGCGTCGGGGATTGTCGAAAGGATCTGCGCGACTTTCATCACCGGGCCCTTGAGCCCGCCGAGTGCCGCTTTCAATTCTGCCGCATGCGCACCCTTGTCAATATTGATGCCGAGAAACCGCTCGCCAGCAAGTTTTGCGGCGAGGCCCCCGACTGAAGACGTCACCTGCGCATACCGGCGGACCCGGCCACCAAGCTTATTTCGATCATCATAATCCGTCATGCCCACCGTCTTAAAGCAGCGTAGCTAACTTTCAAAAGGCTATCATGTCGCAAAGGCTCGACTTGAGTTTGCCAGGCTCAAAGCATGACGTGCTTTTTCCCATCCGGAAAAATTCCAGGCGAATTAAGCACCCACTAAGCAATCGCGATTAGTGTGATCGTCAAACAATTTGCCTGTCGATCGTTGGCTTGCTCGTTTCAACTCGGAGGTAGCGGGCATACTCAGTCGATGGGAATGCAAAAAGGTTGCGTGATGAAGCCCAAGATTATTGTGGTCGATGACGAAAACACCCAGCTTCGCATTATGGCGTCGGTTTTGGAACGCGGCGGCTATCACCCGGTGACGGTGGCAAGCGGTCGCGACGCTGTCGATCTCTGCCGTAGCGATGGCGCGGGCTTTGCTGCAATGGTCCTGGATCTATCAATGCCGGAAATGGATGGTGTCGCGGTCCTTGAACAGGTACGCCCACGGTTGCCTGATCTGCCGATCCTGGTTCTCACAAGCCATTCCTCAATTCGCAATGTTGTTGCTTCCATGCGAGCGGGGGCGACCGACTTTCTTGTCAAACCGGCAAGCAGTGAGCGGATTCTGTCCGCCATCCGACAGGCGATCGACACCAGGTCTTCGAGCGGCGAACTCCGCCCGCTGAGTGAGAAATTACCGTCTGCCGGGGGTTTCGATGAACTGATCGGGAAAAGCTCAGCCTTCCTCCATGCTGTTGAGATGGCCAAGAAAGGCGCATCCACAACGATCCCAATGCTGCTTGAGGGGGAAAGCGGTGTCGGCAAAGAGATGTTTGCCCAGGCAATCCAGCTCGCCAGTCCACGCGCGACAAAGCCATTAATTACTGTGAACTGTGGGGCTATCCCAAGTAATCTCGTGGAAAGTCTGTTGTTTGGCCATGAGAAAGGCGCCTTTACGGGCGCCACCGAAAAGCATGCGGGAAAGTTTGTCGAGGCGAATGGCGGGACGCTTTTCCTTGATGAAATCGGGGAGCTGCCGCTTGAGACTCAAGTCAAACTATTGCGCACGCTCCAAGAAGGCGAGGTTGATCCTGTAGGCGGTCGTGCTCCGGTTAAAGTCGACGTACGCGTAATCTCGGCAACGAACAGGTCATTGGTTGAAGAGGTCGCGAAAGGGAACTTCCGCGAAGATCTCTATTATCGGCTGAATGTGTTTCCGATCCATATTCCACCGCTGCGCAACCGCCAGGAAGATATCGCCGATTTAACACTGCACTTTATTGAACGGATATGCACCGCTGAAAATATCGCGAAAACGAGGCTCACCCCTGCGGCGGCGGACCTATTGGAGCAGTTTTCCTGGCCTGGAAATGTGCGACAGCTCCAAAATGCCGTGTTCCGCGCGTTCGTTTTGAGCACCGGCGGCGAGCTGACCGTTGCTGATTTCCCCCAAATCGCCCAGCAGGTATCTGCCAGTGAAGCAGGCGATTCTTCGCTTTCATTTCTGCCTGGTATGGACGAGCGGGGCCTTTCGCAGGGTTTGAGGAGAGCGCGCCCGGCTGGTCTCGGGCTCTTCAATGAAGACGGCGATATGCGAAAACTGGCGGAGCTTGAAGCCGATATCATTCGCCATGCATTGCGGCACTATGCGGGTCATATGTCGAAGGTCGCTCGCAAACTGGGTATCGGGCGGTCAACGCTTTATCGCAAAGTCGCCGAATATGACCTCGATGGGTCACCGGATCCAAATCTCGAAACCGCTGTGGATGATCGGGAAAACGGGCTACCGACAAAGTTGAGCGCGTAGGGTCAGGCTCCGTTTCAGGTAAGGCGAATGGGTTCGAACCCAGGCCCACGCGGCTTTAATCGCTTGGCTTTGTGCTCGCGATTCCGGGGAAATCCGCCAGTGTTTGTTCAGCCTTGGTGAACCTGACTTCGAGCTTTTGAAAATATTCATTAACAGCGATTCGCTGGCTGGGTGCCACGCTTCCAGGTTCGATAAACCTCAGCTTTTCAACCGTTGTATTGAAGTAGGTGTAGAGGTCACGCAGATAAAATGCGGCGCAATCCTGCCATGTAAGACCTGCGTTATGCGCTTCGACCCAGGCGGTGTTGGGCGCCTCAATCGCCGGGTTTTTCGGCGCTTCACCGCAGGAAAATGCTGGGATTTCCGTCGCCAGTATCGAACTGATCACCGGGTTGGGCGGCGGGCCTTTCGCAATATCCAACAGCTCGACATCAAAAACGAGGACCGCGTTAGGCGGAATATCCGGGGGAGCGCCGCGTTCGCCATAGGCAAGTTCGCTGGGGATGACGATTTCCCACCGCGCCCCTTTTGGCATCTCCAGAAGGGCTGCCGTCCACCCCTCAATGACACCCGCAACATCAAAGGAGGAAGGGCGCCCGCGCGCACGCGAGCTGTCAAAAATGGTGCCATTGGTCAGCTTGCCGACATAATGGACCTGGACCGCGTCATCGATCGTTGGTTTGCTTCCGGTACCGCGAACGAACTCGCGCACCAGTATACCCGAAGGTAACTTACGGATATCGGGTTGCTCAGCAAATCGTTTCACGAATATGCGGTCACGTATTTCCGCGTCTCGGTTTGCATCCGGGGCGGCTTCCTGGGCCTGTGCGCCGCACGTCCATATCATCGCGACAAGCGATAAGATAACGGATCTTGAGATTGAAATGATCATGCGACGCTACCTTTATCGACCCCGGCGAGAGTGAAACAGCTGTATGGATCATGAAGATAAAGAAAAGGCCGCGTCACAAATCCTGCGACCCGACCTCACTTCAACACAGGGAAAATTCTAATGCTAGCGCAAGATACCGTCGCGTTCCGCGCGTTTCCGGTCAAGCTTGCGTGAGCGACGTACGGCTGCGGCCTGTTCACGCGCCTTTTTCTCAGAAGGTTTTTCGTAAAAGCGGCGCAATTTCATCTCGCGATACACACCCTCACGCTGCAGTTTTTTCTTCAGCGCGCGAAGGGCTTGGTCGACGTTGTTGTCACGTACAGTCACTTGCATGCAAACATTCCTCGTTTCGTCATCAATGCGCAACCCATCATGCCCTGGTGGGCGCGTCTAACCTAATTTCTCAAATTCATCTCGAAGTCTGGGCCGCACACCCGGTTGCCGCCTAAGTGCCGACAAACTTCGACAAATTCATCGCGAAGAGCGTGGCTTAGTCGAGTTTGACTGCAATATCAAACGTAAATTTCAAACCTTTAAGCACGAAAAGGTAACCGTTCCCCTCCTTAGAGGCGGAAAGGTTGAGCCTGACTTGACCGCCATCGCTAAACTATTTCTAACAGTTACACGCGTTTACATAACAATTCCCTAGTAAATCTGCAAGATGGTCACGGTCGGTACAAACTCGCGCAGGGGCTGGAAATGGCATCGACACGGTCAATGTAACCGGGATAAGGAAAGAACACACAAGACTGCGGCGGGGTACTGAGACATGGCGAGCAAAGGCACCGATATGGGGGTCAAAATGAGCGAGACGTCGGCGCAGGTTGCGCAAGCTGAGCGCGACAAGCGGCTTGAGGCAATCCTGCCCCATGTCGGCTTTGATGGCTGGAGCCTCGCATCTGTGCGGGCTGCGGCGAGCGATCTTGAAGAGTCTGAGGATGCCTTCATGCTATGGTTCCCTGAAGGCATTTCTGACCTCGTCGGGCATTATCTCGAATACCAGGATCGACGGATGATCGAAGGTGCCCGCGCTGCGGACATCGACAGTATGAAAATTCGCGCGCGGATCACATTTTTGGTGCGCTCACGACTGGAGCAAGCGGAAGGGGAACGGGACGTCATTCGGCGAACGTTGACGTTTCTTTCGCTGCCGCAAAATATTTCTTTCGCAACGAAGCGCTTATGGAAAACCGCCGATATCATGTGGCGGTTGGCTGGTGATCGCGCCACCGACTATAATCACTATACCAAACGGACGATTTTATCCGGTGTTTACAGCTCAACCCTGCTCTATTGGGTGAATGATAAGTCTGAGGGTAACGCCGATACCTGGGCGTTTCTCGATCGACGTATTGCTGGTGTTATGCAGTTCGAGAAGGTGAAGGCCCAGGTCCTGAAACAGCAAGCACAACTGCCCAACCTGACCCGGTTTCTTGGGCGTCTGCGCTATGGCTCTCAAGGCTGAGCACGGCTGACTTCGTGGCCTCTGTCGTCAAAGTCAGAAGCGATCCGGCAGTTCAAATTCAAGCCACAGGGTGCGTTGAATTGAATTAAAGTTATCGTCGGAGAGGATTGTGAGAATTCGTTTCCCGTCTGGTGCTATCCATACATCGGCAGCTTCCAGGTTATCGACCTGAAGCGGCGGCTTTAAGAGCGCTAGCTCGGTTGGGCCCGAACTTGGGCGAGCGTTTCCAGATGGGGCCTCATCAAACAGCGAACCGACACCAACTGCCGTCACAATCGCGGATACGCCGCTCAATGGGGTATATCGACGATTGATCACGATCAGTTCGGTGGGCGATACAAAGGCGGCGTCGGTGGCGCGATACCCTGCCGGCGGTGGGTAGCTTCCCTCTTCCCAAACGCCTGCAGCCGTGCGCCTCCAAGCGCGCGCGATGCCTTTGCGTGGACCGTCCGATTCGGAGATAAGTATAATCGTGCCGTCCGCGCCTGTTGCGAGCGCCTCAAGCCCGCCATTGTCCCGCTGCTTGTCGAGATGATCGGGAGGGCTGACTAACGCGCCGGACGCCGCAAACACGCTCGCGAAATCCGCGTTTTCGATGGAAAAACGTAAAATCCGGTGTTCGCGTTCAAAACTAACCAGAACGGTCGGTTCGGGGAACGCATACAGGCGCACCGCCTCTGCATCCGCCGATCGCTTTCCTTCCAGAGCGGCACCATTTTCACCGCGGATCGAACTCATCCGGGCATCTTCAATCCTGGAAATACGGCCTGTTTCGTTCCGTATGACCCTTCCGGTCAACCACAAGCCTCTATCGGAAACCGCGATGAAACGGGTACCATCTGCGCTGAGGTCGATCCCGGAAATCCCGCCGAAACCCTTAAAGTCGCTCTTTAATTCGCCCCCGCCGCGATAGCGCAATAGACCGACTTTCGTCTGCGCTGGATCGGTTGGATTGATCGGTAGCGGGGTCAGTTGCACGTCAATCGGCTCAGCACTGGCGAGCGACGGCCTCTCATCTTTTGCAAGACCCGTAACCGCGAGCCCGGTCAGAATACCGCAGGTGATTATCGTCCAGCTGATCCACGGCTCTCGGTAAAACCAGATCATACCTATCCATTCCTTAGCGCTTCACGTCCCCGTCAATGAAGCCAATTCTCATCGCCTATTGTGGGATGGTCTGCCATATTGCGTTGGGAGTTTGCCCGCGTCGGCTCCGAAATGCCATCGTATCAGGCCATCGCATCTGGAAGGAACGATATGCAAAAGAAAAATGTCAGCCAACCATCGACTCCGCTGATTTGTGATCCGCTTTGTGCAGAAACCGAGCCCCCTGCGCCTGCGGGCGAAGCCTTTCGCGAGCTGTCTCGGGTGGATCGCCGCGCGCTTGTTAAGGCCGCGACACTCGCTCCGTTCGCGCACATCCTTGCATCACCAACACTGGCAGCCGCGCGCGCTTCAACACTTGAGGAGGTATCGCTCACGCTGCCGGGGGGCCGGGTGGTAAAGGCGGCGTTGGCAATGCCCGAGGTGACGCCCGCCCCCGGTATCGTTGCTATTCATGAGTGGTGGGGTCTAAACGACCAGATCAAGGCGGCGACCGCTGAATATGCAAATCGAGGATACGTGGCGCTCGCCGTTGACCTTTACGACGGTGAGGTGGCGACCGATGCGAGTGAAGCGCGCAAGCTGACGCAGGCGGTTGATGCAGCACTTGCGAATGAAACGCTCACGGGCTGGGCAAACTGGCTAACGGCTCAGAGCTTCACCACGGAAAAACGCGGATCGGTCGGCTGGTGTTTCGGCGGCGGGTGGTCGCTGAACCTTGGCGTTGCCGCGCCCATGGATGCGACCGTGGTTTACTATGGCCGCGTTTCCAAAGAAGCCGAAGAACTAAAAAGCCTCAAGGGTCCGGTACTCGGGCATTTTGCCACCCGCGACCGCTTTATCAATGAGGACATGGTCGGCGGTTTCGTGAGCGAGATGGAGAAAGCAAAACGGCAGGTCACCGCCCATTGGTACGAGGCCGACCACGGGTTTGCGAACCCAACAAGCGCCCGCTACGACCAAACCGACGCCGAGACAGCCTGGAAACGGACAATCGGATTTTTTGACGCCTATCTCAAATGAAGCAACAAGCCTTGAAAGTGCGCGCACTGATGCTGCTTGTTGCGGCAGAAGTGATGGGTATGTCGCTTTGGTTTGCAGCAGCGGCAGTGTTGCCCGCACTCAAGGCTGAGTTTTTATTATCGCCAACCGCGGCTGCCGTCATGACGAGTGCCGTTTCCGCCGGGTTCGTGTTTGGCACTTTGGGCGTTGCGGTGACCGGGCTCGCTGACAGGATGAACCCTCGGGCGTTGTTTGCGATCGCGGCGGTATGTGCTGCCCTTTCAAATTTTGCTTTGTTATTCGCGGCAGGTTCGGTTGCGGCGATGGTGCTGACGCGCTTTGCCGTTGGCGCTTTTTCTGCTGGGGTCTATCCGATTGGAATGAAACTCGCCGCTGCGTGGGCCAAACCTGCAAATGCGGTGGGGAAAAGCGATACCGGGCTTTTGGTGGGGTTGCTCGTTGGGGCGCTAACCCTCGGATCGGCACTACCTCATCTGATTGATATCTTCGGGGGGCTTTCCTGGCGGACGACCATTCAGATTGGCAGTCTGGCCGCGTTGGCCGCCGCCGGGCTTATCCTCCTGTTTCCCATGGGGCCGGGTTATAAAGGCCCTACCGTACCGCCGGGCCTCCAATGGGGGGCGCTGGCGCGTGCCTGGACCTATCGACCGCTCCGCCTCGCCAATCTCGGTTATCTTGGGCATATGTGGGAACTATATGCCATGTGGGCCTGGATCGGCAGCTTCCTGATTGCAAGCTTCACACTTAACCCCGGCGGAGAAAGCGCTGTCGTTTCGGCGAAATGGGCGACCTTTGCGATTGTCGCCGCCGGCGCACTAGGAGCCGTTTACGGGGGGCGGCTCGCCGATCGGTTCGGGCGCACCGCCCTGACCATGGGCGCGATGATCACAAGTGCGGCGTGCGCGCTTTTCTTTGCCTTCAATCTCGGGGCCGCGCCCGTTCTGCTGGTCGCTGTGGGCCTCGTCTGGGGGGTATCGGTGATTGCGGATTCAGCGCAGTTTTCCGCTAGCGTGATTGAGCTATCGCCACCCGAGCTGACGGGGACGATGCTCACACTTCAAACCGCGCAGGGGTTTTTATTGACCATACTGACGATACAGGGCGTGCCGCTGTTGCTTGAACGCGGTGGATGGCCGCTTGCGTTTTCAATATTGGCAATCGGACCGCTTTTGGGCGCGATTGCGATGGCGCGTCTGCGCGGTCTGCCAGAGGCGAAAGCACTCGCAGGTGGGCGTCGCTAGAAGTCTTTAATGTGGATCAAAAACTGATAGACTTTCGATTGCCGCTCTTCATCAAAACTCTCATTTTGTTCGACAATTGTGTGCCCCTCGGTGTGACAAAAATGCGGAATGTCGATCACGGCCATCGGATCGGTCGCGAGGATAAGAATGGAGCCGATCGGCCCCTCGTTTGAAGGGCTGCGGATCGCTTTGCCAAGCCGCAAAACCGGTATCGGGCACCGATGGCCCCTCGCATCAACGATGAGAGGATCAGCGTTCTGGAACTTTGTCATTGCCGCTCACCATGAAGCTTGCCGCAAGAGCCTGGCATGCTATGTCCCTCATCAACCATAGGTGTCGCATTTCCTTCGACGGGTGACACGAACACTTCAACAAGAAAATAGGGGAGATCGGGGATGTTTCAAAGCGATGTGCTCAAGGGCGAGCGTATTTTGGTAACGGGTGGCGGTACAGGGCTTGGCCGCAGCATGACCGAGGGGTTTTTGAAAGCCGGGGCGCATTGCACCATCTGGGGTCGTCGCGGCGAGGTTCTGGAGGAAACAGCAGCCGAGCTTCGCGAACAAACGGGCGGCGAGGTGGATACCAAAGCGGTCAATATCCGCGATGCGGAAGCAATTGATGCAGCAGTTGCTGAAGGCTTTGAGAAAGGCGGATTTACCGGGCTTGTCAACAACGCGGCGGGCAACTTTATTTCCCCAACCGAGGCATTGAGCGCGAACGCGTTCAACTCAATCGCGTCAACCGTGTTTCATGGCACCTTCAATGTGACCAACGCCGTCGGGAAGCGATGGATCGGTGGCGGGAAGGGGGGCTCAATCCTCTCAATCGTAACGACCTGGGTTTGGACGGGCAGCGCATTTGTGGTGCCATCGGCAATGTCGAAAGCGGGGGTTGCGGCGATGACCCAGAGCCTGGCGGTAGAATGGGGTCCGAAAGGCATTCGCGCCAATGCGATCGCGCCGGGACCGTTTCCGACAAAGGGCGCGTGGGACCGTCTCATGCCCAAGGGGGCGGCTGAAAAGGTCGGCGATATTTCGGGTGAGGAGTCGGTGCCGATGCGGCGCGTGGGTAAGCACGAAGAACTGGCGAACCTTGCCGTTTTCCTGATGGCGCCGGGCGCCGCTTATATCAACGGCGCGGTGGTTCCGATTGATGGGGGGCAATATCTGAATTCGGCGGGAACCTTTGCAGGGCTTAGCGCGCTTGAAATGTCGGATTGGATGGCAATCCGCGATACCATTCAGGCGACAAATGCCGCTGATAAAGCCAAACGGTCGACTTGACCATGGCTGATGCGGAGATGCCTGGGCGGACGATCTTAATTACCGGCGGCGCGAAACGGGTGGGGGCTCATTTCACGCGCCGGTTTTGGGAAGCCGGATGGCGCGTCGTCGTTCATTACAACAGCTCCGCCACAGCCGCTGACGCACTTGTCGCCGACATGAACGCCAAGCGTCCCGGCTCTGCGTGGGCCTTCGGGCAAAACTTCGACAACCTCGACGCTGCCGAAGGCCTTTTGAACCAGGTGGATCGCGCGGGAATTAAACTCGATGCGCTGATCAATAATGCGTCAGTGTTTGAATTTGATCGGCCCGAAGATATCCAGCACGCGCAACTCGCCTCTCATGCGATGGTCAATCTCTATATCCCATCCTTGCTGGCAGAGAGTTTTTTCAAGCGCACTCCGGAGACAGCGGCAGTGGCACCACTTGAAGAAACGGGTGACGAAGATGTGCCCGGTGCGCCGGTTGTGATTAACATCCTCGATGCAAAGCTTTTCGGCTTGAACCCGGATTACTTCTCTTACACAATTTCGAAGTTCGGGCTGTTGGGCGCGACCCGGATGATGGCGGTGGCGTTTGCCCCGCGTGCTCGGGTTTGCGGCATCGCGCCAGGAATCACAATGGTGAGTGGGGAGCAGAACCAGGCGAGCTTTGAGGCGGCGCATAAAAAGAACCCGCTTGGACGCAGTTCAACACCGGAAGATCTGTTTCGTGCCGCGCAGATGATAACCGACACCCCGTCCATGACAGGTCGGGTGATAATTCTGGATGGTGGGACAAGTTTGATTAACCAGGCGCGCGACGTCGCTTACCTATAAACCCTCGACCTTCGTCGGTGCGGCGCGTCGTTTCCGCGCTTGTACAAGTCACCTGATCGACTTAGAGAAGCGTCCAGGGTCTATACCCCGATTTCGGATGGCCTCGATCAAAGAAGCGACGAATAAATGAGTGAAATAATGTCAGACATCATGGCTCCCGTATACACAAGCGATAATCGGCCAGCCCCTGGGGATCATCCCGCGTTAAAGGAACAGCCTACGGTCGCTGTCAGCCGTCAGGTCCATCTCATTGGTCATGAAGTCAGCGCATCAATCGGATTTCATAGTGAAGAGAGATCGGCGCGCCAAAAA
>JBCDDR010000052.1:0-13876 GCA_039180205.1 Pseudomonadota bacterium
CTGCCGTTCTACATCAAGCGCCTCGCCGACACCGTCGCCTGCGGGGGAACGCCGGCAACGGGCCACGCGTACGACCGATCGCCGGCGGGCTGGGGTGGCGAGACGGGCCTGCCGACGATGCCTGAGTTCCAGGCCGTTCAGAAGTACGGTGCGTTCGGTGGCATCACACCTTCGTATCTGACCGAGGTCGGCAAGGACGCTGGGGAGTGCGCGGCGGAGACTGAGGCGGTGTGCGACCCTGCGTCGCTGCTCGGTGGCAGGTGCTGCGCCATGCGCGACGACGCCCTCAAGTGCCCCAAGGGTTACACTATCCAGACAACTGGCGAAGAGTCGTGCGCACTGGGTACGGGGGTTTCGTTTTAATGTTGCGCAGATCCGGTGCCCTGCGCAGAGCGCTCGGATCGCGGGGAATGCGTCGCGTCGGACAAGCGCTGCGTCTGGAGCGACGATCGCTGCGCGCCGCTTTTCGGCACCGAGGTCGACGACGTGCGCAACTGCTACTCCAAGAAACGGCGTTCAGAGCGATAAACTCAAGGCGATCTTCTTTTACACGAATATCCAATTGACGCTCGGCGTGCATGTAAATCTGTTCTTCACCCTTTTTGTCTTCGATCCTGAATTCATTGTATCCCTGCCCACCCTTTGAAGAGTTGGTTTTGATGCCAGATCGTGTCTTGTTGCCGGGCAGATCATAGGGCGGCATCGTTTCTGCGTTATAGACACTGCCGGTTATGATGGGCCGGTCGGGGTTGCCTTCCAAAAACTCGACGATGACCTCCTGCCCGATACGCGGCAGATGATGCGCGCCCCAGCGTTTGCCGGCGATGGGATGCGCCACCCGGATCCAGCAGGATGACGTTTCATTATAGGGATTGTATCGATCCCAGAAGAACTTCACCTTTACCCGCCCATATTTGTCAGGGTGGATCTCTTCCCCGCTTTGACCGGTGACGACTGCGGTTTGTGGTCCTTTTACAATTGGCTTTGGCGTCGAGCGTGGCAGGCGAAAAGGTGTAGTCGCATCAATCACGATAAACCCGACGTCGATCTGATCGTCTTGGCCAGATCCAGGGATCACGCCGCCATTTGTCAAGCGAAGCGAAGCGCCAAGGAGCAGATAATTCTTGTTATTTTTGGCAACAGGGTGATCCGTCAACTTAAACTTGGCACCGGGCGTGATCCCGGCGACATTCCCCCTCGCGTCAAATTTTTCAAATTCGACCTGTGCCTCTTCAAGCCTTATCTTCGCGTACCGCTCCCCTTCCGCAGGCGTTCCATGAACACCCGGAAAGGCAAACTGCTCATAGTCATCGTGAGCATGCGATTTGGTTTGTTTGCCTGATGGGCTCAGCAGGTCCTGCTTCGGCGTTTCAAAATTATAGTCGGTCAAAACGACCGATGAGGGGGTAATTGAATGAGCCACGCCCCAAAAACCAATGGACTCCAGATAAGAGCTTCGCGTTGGATCATGCGGAATATAGGGAATTTTTTCATAGCCCGGGGTTTCTGCGTGGACGTTGGGGCTGTCGCACATAACAAGCGAATGCTTATCTGCGGTATGGGTATAAAAATAGTAGATCCCCTCTTGTTCCATTAAGCGTTGAACAAAATCGAGATCGGTTTCGTTATATTGAACGCAATACACCATCTCTGAATAGTTTTCGGTCAGCTGGTCTTCGAAATCCGAAAAGCCGTGCTGGCGGAAAATATCTTTGATGATGTCGGGAACCGACATTTCCTGGAAAATCTGACAATCGGTCGTCTTGCTCAAAAACCAATTCCAGGGGCGAAGTTCGAGCTCATAACGGAAAAAGCGAAAACTGGTTTCGAAATGGGTTTGAAAGGACGTGACATGCCCGTGCACATACCGTTTACGCCCATCGGAACAACTCACGGTCAAGGTAATCGATTGCCCCAGCAGTTTTTTGGGGTCAATTTCACCATCCTCGCTAACGAGATCGATTTTATACAAAAATGGACGTCCGACTTGCTCCTCACCGGCAAAACCCTCCACGATAAGAACGTCTTTCCCGAGCGGTGTGGTGATCGTGATCATCCGGCCATCTTGTGATAGGGCCACCTTGTCATCCTTTTTTACATAAAACCGATAGCAGTAACGACATCAGCGCGTGGAATGCGATGACGTTGTACCTCTCTTTCGCAGACTTACATCAACCACCAATCATCACTTGTGGACATCCAATGACAATTGTCCCGCCATGCGCAGTGCTATCGCCCAACCGTGCGGCGGGCTTGCCGCCGATCATCACCGTTGCCGATCCTTTAACAATTGTATCGGGAGGCCCGGTACATACCGCCATATCGCCGACGACCGAGGCGGGAATGTTTGCAATCATGACAGTTGGCACGCCAGGACCAGTGATCGGCCCACCCACATGGGGCACCGGTCCGGGATTGACCATCGGACAGACATGGTTGTCACCCAGTCTTGCTGCTGGCGGCATTTTCGTTTCCCCCCTGATCGGTCAACACATCTGATGTCATCATCCAGATACATATGCATTGAATTCGGGACAGTACCATAATGGGAATGCCGCGTCATCGGCGTTTCTAAACCCGATATTCTTCCCGACAAACATATTCATACCACCCCAAACCTGCTATCACCTTTGGTGGTTCAGGTTTGATTTCATAGCTGCAGAACGGGCTCCGGGCATACGGAAAGACCGACCTTCGCTTTAAGACATTGTCGGCGGCGAATTTTGAGTATCCGCGTTTCCTAGGTGATGGCTTGCCGCCGCCATGTTCACGTCCTCGGACGTAAGTGCGATTACCACATTCAAGATGTATTGCTTGGGGACAATGGGCTATGAACACAAACGTAGCTTCGCGTATCAGAGTTTGTTTGGATGCCAATATCCAAAGGGGGAGCTTTCATGGCACAAAACCATCTCAATGATTTTCTCAACGATATCAAGGTTATCAATCCCGATTTCACCCGATCAAGGAGCAGTCTCAAAAGACTGATCGAGCACTTGGAAAAAACCGTCGCGGCCCCACAGCAGATGACGGCCAACGAGGCAATCGGCCGCTGTACAAATTTCCGAAGTAGTCGGTTAGACAAATATAAGCCCGCCATCGACAGGCTCGTTTCGGTATGGGGAAAAGGCGGGATCCGCCCGTATCCGAAAGGCACATATGGTGGCACGTTGGTTGAAGTGAACATCAACCGACTTTGCTTTCGCGGCGATGATCGCCCCCCCAGCCAGATTTTTGGGCCCGGATTTCAAAAACGCGCTCTCGGAACCAAGGTGAAGTACAAGGGTTTCAAAGATGTCGGCGGCCGAGGCCAAGTTGTCGGGCCCATGGCGGGAATCACCAGACCAGGCGACATAGACTCGAAAACCGCAGTTTGTGTAACCCCGGACATGAATATCGCGGCTCTCTTTCCACTCCCGGCAACCGGCGAGATTGCAGCAAAAGAGACCTGGCTCTACATGGTCTATATCTCAAGTGGATATAACACACACGGTCGCCAGGTCCTGGACGCTATCAAGGGCTTGGCTGCGCTTGAAGATTTGGAGAATGCGGGGACGACACAGGCTGAGCGTGCCGATATCTACGACCAGCGCGCAAAAGACGTCATGAAGTTGATTTACGGGCGCGAACTGGCAGCTGATGCAATCCCACCGACCCAGATCATCGGTGCGTTCAAAATTCGCCGCGGATGGGCCAAGAAAAAAAGGGGGGCGGTGATACGCACCGACAAGGTCGGAGAGAAGCTTGTCAATGTCTATGGCCCGCCATCAGCTGACTTCACAGGCGGCGGTCGCTATCAACTTCTCGAATGGCAAGCCAACGAAGGGGCCGACCTCCCCGATGCCTCCTACCAGCGTGTGATAGACGAGTTTATTGCGGCCCTGAAACCAGGGGATCCCTCGGGCGGTACGCACCCGATGCCCACACCTGCCGACGGGTTTGTTCCTTCTTTCAGGAAGAAGGCAGTCGCCTAATCCTTTCCGGCTCATACGATGAACTCTTCGTGTGAGCCGCCCCCGTATTTACGAATATCTTTGCTATTCGGCGCTGGGTATGTTCTGGAACCGTGGTCGCTCCCGTGCGTAGACAACAAGAGGTTGTTCGCGGCGAGCGATCCCCTGTGTCAGTCAGACCTGAGTTTGGTTAAAGACGGCTGCCGTGGTGGACACGCCCAAGATGGGGCGCATTTTCCGGCGGGTCACCTGCGCAACCTTCCCCAATATAGCTAGGGTCCTGACCCTGGACACACTTCGCCGCTGGTGGGTTTTCGCCCGCTCGCAAGGCGTTTATGAATTTGAAAGTCTGATTTTGACACAGTTTTCCGACCTCGGCCTCGCCGACCCCATCCTTCGCGCCCTCACGGCGGAAGGCTACACCACCCCTACCCCCATTCAGAGCCAGGCAATCCCAGTGCTTTGCGATGGAAAAGACGTTCTTGGGATTGCGCAAACAGGCACGGGGAAAACCGCCGCGTTTGTGCTTCCCTTGCTTGATCAGCTGTCCTTAGAGACCGCGCCCCCGCGCCCCAAAACCTGTCGTACGCTGATTTTGGCACCCACGCGTGAGCTTGCGGGGCAGATTATCGAAAGCATTTCCACCTACGGGCGTTTCCTCAAATTACGGACCGCATTGGTGATGGGCGGGGTCAAGCCCGGTCCACAAATCAAGGCGATGAGCCGGGGCGTCGACATCCTTGTCGCCACTCCTGGACGCCTCGAGGATCATGTTGCCGCTGGCCGCATTCACCTTGGGCATACCCATTCGGCTGTTCTTGACGAAGCCGATCAAATGCTTGACCTTGGTTTTCTCCCGGCGATCCGGCGTATCCTCAGCAAAATGCCGCGCGATCGCCAAACAGTGATGCTGTCTGCCACAATGCCTGGCCCTTTGCGCTCGTTGGCGCATGATTTCCAGAACAGTCCGCTGGAAATTTCTGTGGCGCCGCAGGCCCAACCTGTTGAACTCGTTGAACAAAGCGCTGTCCAAGTTGCGATGGGCGAGAAGTCGGGCTTTTTGATCGACCAGTTGAAGAATGCGGCGGTAACCCGATCTGTCGTTTTTGCCAGAACGAAACGTGGTGCCGACCGTCTCTGCACAAAACTTGAAAAAGCGGGGCTTACTGCCGTTGCGATCCATGGAAACAAAAGCCAGGTTCAACGCTCGCGAGCGCTCAATAGCTTCCGGTCTGGACGAGCAAGCACCCTCGTGGCGACCGATATCGCCGCACGCGGAATAGACATTGATGACGTCTCACACGTTTTCAACTTCGATGTGCCGATGACGCCGGAAGCTTATGTGCATCGCATCGGAAGAACGGCGCGCGCCGGCCGATCCGGCACCGCGATAACGCTTTGTGATCCGGAGGAATTCGGCCTGCTTCGTGATATTGAGCGCATAACCGGCATCACGCTGCTGGAAGGCGGCATTCCCGCACCAAACCAACGTCGTTCCAAAAAACCGGTGCGTCGTAAGCCTCGTCGCCCTGGTGCGCGGGGTCAATCAGCCTCACGAAACGCAGCGGGTGGACGTGGCCAGTCAAAGAAACCTGATCATGTGCGCCAATCAAATAATCCGAACAAAAAAGGCGGGCGGCAAAATCAAAAGAGCAAACCCCGGGCCGCACAAGCCTGAGGTCGCAGTTCATTTACCGTTATTTATCTCGATTCGGTAACTTTAGATTTTAACTCGATAGAACGCACTTTCCGGTAACTCAGAAACGATCCGATATTTTCATATCACTGGAGCGTTTCTTATGATGGCCCGACCGTTATTCTACCTGTCTATTTGTGCACTGACATCAGTAGCCGTATTTTCAGCCGGACCGGCACAGGCAGACTTCCTGGAAACGTTTGCCGGCAATGACCCGACGGCCACATCGCGCGCGACGGCACCGAATTCTGTCGCGGCAGAAGAGGCATTTCTAAACGCAATTGGCCCTGCGCAACTTGTTGATTTCGAACGTACTGGGTTAGAGTCGGGGGATATTATCGGCCAAACCCTTACGTCGGATCAACTTTGGGCGGATGGCCTCACGATTTCATCGAATGACCTGGCCCCCTCGGCCGAGGACCTTGGCCTCAATCGGGTCGATTCTTGTGGTACATTGGGCTTCAATCTTTCGCTTGGCGGGGGCAACAACTTATCCTTCTGTGAAGCCGGAGCTGGCGAGCCCGTGGCTGAGCTTATCTTTAGCTTCAGCATGCCTGTCGATGCATTTGGTTTGTATCTGACTGGAAGCGACAGGGGAGGAACAGCGTCTCTGATTGCCGGGGATGACGAGCTTTTTCCGGTCAGTTTTGGCCCAAGATCGTACACGTCCGGCGCCCAATATCTTGGCTTCATACGGGACGAAGGTCTCTCCGAAGTGATCCTTCGACTGACACCAAACCGCCGTTCAAACGGGCTCGATTTCGGTATTGATGATGTCAGTTTCCGCACCGTGGCGACTGACATCCCGGCACCTGCGATGGCGGGCCTCTTTGCGATTGGGATCTTGGGACTGGCCATTCAACGGAGCCGACCGCGTCCACTCCCGGAGTGTGACGCGGCCCAACTCTAAATCTGGCTCAGTTGGCGACCCTTACAACAAGGGGGTCAGGCGTTTGAAAGCGGGATTGTAAGCCCCAGACGTTCAGTCGGGAGCAGTCTACGCTTTGACTTCTTTTTCGCAGGCTTCTTTTCTTCGGGAGCAACGAGAAGAAACTCCTTGGGGCAGTCACCAGCCTGATTTCCACGATCGGCGTGTGCCTGCGCGGACGAATCATTGGACAGCTGCCAAACAATCTGCTCACGGGGACCAACCGGATCGGGGTTGATTGCCCAAACCGATCCGACCAACAGGAAGGTGCCCACGCAGCAAATCATCAGCTTGTGGATATCTAATCGCGATGACACAATCTCTCTCCTTGTTTCCAGCGGAGTTTCCACCAGGGTTTCCAGCAGGTTTTCGCGGACCGAAATCGAGACGTTGACCCCGGACAGGTCAATGGTCAACGACCTTATTCCCATACATATATATCAAACTATCATATGCCCTAGGGAAATTCAATTGCAACCTGTTAAAGATTTTAACAGAACGGCACATACGATACTCTCATTGAGCGCTCAAGATGTGAAAAAACGGGATGAATGGCATATCTGTTGCCCCTGTCGCTAACTGACGCCACCTTTTCACGGCATTCTGATATTGTGCCGATAGAGATGAAAATCCATGCCTGAGGCCCCTTCCCCCCACCTGCCGTCAATCGCCAGATTGCGTGCGTTAATGCAGAGCCTTCGTGATCCGGAAAGCGGTTGTCCCTGGGACATCAACCAAAGCTTTGAAACAATCGCCCCCTATACGATCGAGGAGGCCTATGAGGTCGCTGACGCAATTCAGCGCGAAGCGTGGAGTGAACTGAAAGCGGAGCTTGGAGATTTATTGTTCCAGGTGATTTTTCACGCCCAGATGGCCGATGAAAAAGGGCTATTTGACTTTGATGACGTCGCCGACGCCATTACGGAAAAAATGATCCGTCGCCACCCACATGTTTTTGATACCCCTGATGGACGTTCAGCGCATGACCAGGTTGCCGCTTGGGAGGATATGAAGGCTGCCGAACGGACGGAACGAAATCACGATGGCGATAGATCGTTACTCAATGATGTTCCAATGGCATTGCCAGCCCTGATGCGTGCTGAAAAGTTGCAAAAGCGGGCTGCACGCGTCGGCTTCGATTGGGACAACCCTGAGGGCGTTTTTGAGAAACTCGATGAGGAAGTCGGAGAGCTGAAAGACGCAATCGCAGAGGCGAGCGATGCGGCGCGCCCCCATGGTGATCCCGCGATTAACGAAGAGTTTGGCGATGTTCTTTTCACAATCGTGAGCCTGGGTCGCCACCTCGGCCTAGATGCCGAGGTAGCCCTTCGCCAGGCTAACGAAAAATTTTCTCGCCGTTTCAGAACTTTGGAAAAGAATGCTGCAAAACGACATAAAGATATAAATAGCTTCTCACCTGCGGAATGGGAAGCTGCGTGGGCACAAGTCAAATCGCGTGAAACAAAGTCGTAAGCCCGCCTTAGCCGAGCTGGATCGGATCGATCATTGCTTCAATGAGGAAAGGACCGGGTGCTTTCATCCGTTCCGCAAACACTTCATTGAACGCTTCGGTCGTTTCGACACGTTTCGCGGGCACGCCCATCGACTGTGCCATTTCGGCGAAGTTGAGTTCTGGCCGGTCCAAAGAAAAAAGCTCTTTCGCCCGTGAAGTATCATGCTCAACACCGACACGGCCAAGCTCCACATTCAGAATTGCATAAGCGCGGTTGGCGAAGATCACGGTTACGATATCGAGGTTCTCACGGGCTTGGGTCCAGAGCGATTGAATGGTGTACATCGCCCCCCCATCGCCTGATAAGCAAACGACTTTACGGTCAGGCGCCGCGATTGCCGCGCCCGTTGAGACTGGCAAAGCCTGACCGATCGACCCACCGGTCAAATCAAGCCAGTCATGGCTCGGTGCCCCTTCTGTCATCGGGCCAAGAGCGAACGACGAAGTTGCCCCCTCATCAACAACAATCGCATGTTCAGGCAAAAGGTGCCCCAACGCGGCGGCGATCGTACCGGGGTTCAAATCACCTGACATCAGAGGCGGACGCTGAGCGCCAGCACGCCGCCCTGGCTCAGATGGCGCATCAAGTTCATCGGCCAAATCACTTAAAAAACTCGTCAAATCGTGCGAACTCGTTGCGGCTTCGTAGACCTGGCAGTGCGCAGGAACCAAGTCCGATGGCTTATCCGGATAGGCAAAAAACGAGACAGGTGACGGCGCGCCTGCGAGAATAAGCTGGGTTGTTTTATGCAGCAGCGAAACCACCGCCTCACCGAAATAAGGCAATTTTTCAACCCGAACGTGACCTGCCCCACGTGTTGTCCGCGCATTGAATGTGGGACTGAACAATCGACACTCCGTCGCCGCCTGAATTCGCCCCGCAAAGGTAAGCGCAGGCTCCAGCAAGGCGGCCCCTCCCAACATAAGGGCACTCGTTTCGCCATCGGACTTCAGGATTGCGGCGACGCTCTCAACGACGTCTGCCTTAACAGGGATCGGGCCTTCGATCTCGGATGGGGTTTCAACCTCGTGTGTGTCATCATCGGGAAGGCTCCAGGAGGTATCTGCCGGCAGGACGAGTGTGGCGATCCGACCCGGGGCCGAGCGGGCAATGCGGACCGCTTCTGCCGTATCGACCGCAATCTGATTGACCGAGCGCGATGTGCGCACCCACGCCGACATGGGCCGGGCAAGTGCCTCGATATCCGAAGTGAGCGGCGCATCAAATTTTCGATGCTCGAGCGCGTGGTCACCAACGATATTGACCATTGGGCTCGCTGCGCGGCGCGCATTATGAATGTTCGCAAGTCCATTTGCGAGGCCTGGCCCAAGATGCAGGAGGGTCGCTGCGGGCTTTCCGGCGATCCGCGCATAGCCATCGGCGGCACCTGTCACAACACCTTCAAACAACCCGAGAACGCCCCGCATTTCAGGAACACGGTCGAGCGCCGCCACGGCGTGCATTTCCGATGTACCCGGGTTGGTAAAACAGACGTCTATTCCTGAAGATACCAGCGAGCGAAGCATGATCTCAGCACCGTTCATGAGGCAAATCCCTTTGTGAAAAAATGGCCTGGAAAGACCTTAAACGGTGGTAACCCGCTCATCCATCCAGTTCTGGCGAGCAACAAAGCTTGCTTCCACCGCCGCACGCTCTGCTTCGGACAGCGAGGGATGCCAAACCGTGAAGGCCAGATAGATGCAATCCTCGTCACTTTTGTTTTCAAGCTCGTGCTCAAAGCTCTCATCAAACGCCAAAAGCTTGCTCTCATGATATGCGAGCTCATCTCCGCCCACCCTGAGTACAGCCCCATCTGGAATCGAAATCGGCACATGAATGGTAATGTGGCTGTTGACTGGTGCACAGTGCTTCGGGATCCTACCGTGCGCCTGAACCAATGACAGATAGGCTTCGACAGGTTTCCCGCGCAGCCGGGCAACCGCCGCCGTATCAAGCAGTTTTTTTGCCACCGGAAACTGTGCAAGAACCTCATCCATCGGCGATGCATTTCTGTGTAAATGCAATGTACGCCACTTATCGCGAACCATTCCCTCGCCTTCGGCAGCCAGACCAATTTTCGCGGACGCGCCGGTGGGAGCATCCCGCAAAATATCGATGGCGCCAAGCACCTCATCTCTGAGTGCGGGGATTAAGAATTCAACCTCGGGCGCCCAGCGAAAACGCGAGCGTTCAAAGACCATCTTTGGCTTCACCCCGGGCAGATAGAACAGCCATGGGCGTTGGCGGGAGTCCTTATAGGGAAGCTTTTCGATCAAAGCATGCAGCCAAACGGCGTTTTCAATCCTTGAAAGGTCAGCGCCTTCAAAACGCTCCGCAGTTTTTTTGACTGATTTTTTATGTCGCTTGGTCAGATAGCTATGTAACGCCGCTTCAGCATATTGAATGCGACCCCGCAAAATGATCGGCGTTGCTTTCGAGCGCCCTATCAGCGGCAAGTCAGGATCGGCCTCAAAGGCGCGCGAAATGAGTTGGGCACCGTGATCAACCTGTCCCATCTCCATTTGGGTCATGCCGTAGAGCATAAGCGCAATCAACTGACTACCATCAAGTTTTAAGGCCTTGTGGAAACAGTCGGATGCTGTCTTGAAGTCATTGGCAGTTTCATAGGCCATGCCAAGGGCAATCATCATATCAGCACTTTGAGGATTCGCGTTCACGAGCCTTGTGAAATAGCGAATGGCATCATCCGCGCGACCATCCTGGATTGCAATCGTGCCGAGCGCACTGAGCGCATATTCATGTTTTGGATCTGCCGCGAGCGCCCTGCTGAAGCTCGCTTTTGCCTGGTCTTTTTCGCCCTGATCCAGAAAAGCTTTGCCCTCTTTGGCAAACTGATCAGCGGCCGATTCTATAGTTTCATTCATGGCAATCTGTCTATTGACGGCCTGGGGAGGGGTTCATCCCCATGGCCCTTAACATAAGTATACGGCACAGAGAAAAGGCGGCGACACGCAAAACATGTCTCCGCCTTTCCCATATTCAGAGTTGATTGCGGCGCACAGCGCACCAGCATTAGCGTGAGTAAAACTCAACGACCAGGTTGGGTTCCATCCGCACCGCATAAGGCACGTCGTCAAGTGCTGGAATGCGTTGGAACGAGACCTTGCCGTCTTCACCTTCAAGATAATCAGGAAGGTCGCGCTCATTGCTGGCAAGGGCTTCCATTACCATGGGGATTTCGCGGGATTTATCGCGCATCGTGATCACATCGCCAACTTTCACCCGATAGCTGGGAATATCGACCTTTTTCCCGTTCACGCGCACATGGCCGTGACCAATGAACTGACGCGACGCAAAAACGGTTGGCACGAACTTCGCGCGGTACACCACGGCATCAAGGCGCCGTTCCAGAAGTCCAATCAGATTTTCGGAGGTATCGCCCTTCATGTTGGCGGCCTCTTTGTAGGTGCGGCGGAATTGCTTTTCGGTGATATTGCCGTAATAGCCTTTCAGCTTTTGTTTGGCGCGCAACTGAATGCCAAAGTCTGAAAGTTTGCCCTTACGGCGCTGACCATGTTGACCGGGGCCATAATCTCGTGCGTTCACCGGGCTTTTGGGCCGACCCCAGATATTTTCGCCCATACGGCGATCGATTTTGTATTTCGCTTGGATGCGTTTCGTCATATTTCTGTCCTTTCGAACCGCGTCATATTTCCATCTGTGCTGGTGCTGCGCCAAACCAACGCGCGCTTGAAAGGCTGAAATCCAAAGGAAATCGAAAAGCTTACGGTGATCCGCGGACCTCGGGTACCAGCGCCGAGTCCGTTCGATAAGCGGCGCAATATAGGCGTGCGCGCTTCGCTGTCAATCAAAACCCGCTGCGGCGGTCTCAGCTCTTTCTGAGCGGGCGCTCATCCAATGTTTTGATAATGCCGCGCAGCGTTCGGACTTGCTGGTCAGTATAGTTTGAAGACTGGATCAGATTGCGCATTGTCGCCTCTAAGGCAGGGCGGCGTTCCTCCGGGTGAAAATAAGATCGCCGATCAAGCGCTTGCCAAAGATGTCCGGCGAGACCGTCGAGCTGCTGTTGCGTTGCGCGGGTGTCGGGCTCAGACCGCGCGACATGCTCCATTTGCCTGCCCCGCGACCCAAACAATTCATAAGTGCACAGGATCACAGCTTGCGCAAGGTTCAGTGACCCGAAATCGGGATTCACGGCAATCGTCAGGATCGCATCCGCGCGCACGATGTCGTCGTTGGCGAGCCCCGACCTTTCGGGACCGAACAGGTATGCAGCCTGATGTCCGGACGTTGCGCACTCGTGAGCGCGCTCTGCGGCTTCGGCTGCATTGATAACCGGTTTCACCATATCACGCGGGCGAATTGTCGTGGCATAAACGTCATGACAATCGGCCACCGCCTCAGCAGTCGTCCCAAAAACCTCGGCACCATCCAGAATATAGTCGGCACCTGCGGCTGTGGGGCCTGCGTCAGGGTTGGGCCAGCCATCGCGCGGCGCAACGAGCCGGAGACGCGACATGGCGAAATTTCCCATAGCGCGGGCGACGGCGCCGATATTTTCACCCAGCTGTGGGCGCACCAAAACCACAACGGGTTCCGCGTTGCCAGTCACCGCGCTCACCCGGCGCTCGCCGCCTTCAACCGCGCTTTGGCGCGCTCATGACCAATCAGTGGCAATAGCGTCGCCATTTCGGGCCCGTGCGACATGCCGGTCAACGCAAGCCTCAATGGCATAAAAAGGCCCCTCCCCTTGCGTCCTGTTGAGGTTTTCAAAGCGTTTGTCCAAACGCCCCAGCTTTCCAGCGTTAATGGAGCATCGGGAAGCGCATCGTGGGCCGCTGCCAGATATTCAATATCCTCCGGCGGCGTATCAACACTCACCGGGCCTTCAACCATCGCGAGCCAGTCTTTGACATCGCCGACCATTTCCAGGTTTCCGCGAACGGCGAGCCAAAACGTCTCATCGACCGCCGCAGGCAGACGATCTTTGACATCATGAAACGGCAGATCATGCACGATCCTAGCGTTGATCGCCTTAAGTTCGGTTTCTGAAAATTTGGCTGCCGCGCGCCCGAACCTCGCGAAATCAAAGGTTTCGACCAGCGGGGCCTGTGACGCCACGGCTTCAATGGGGTCTGCGGTGCCGAGCCTCGCGAGCAGCGCGACAAGAGCTAATGGTTCAAACCCCGCATCGCGATAATAAGCCATACCGGCTGAGCCCAGACGTTTAGAGAGCCCTTCGCCACCCTCCGCTGTAATCAGGGCCGCATGGGCAAACGTCGGTGCGCTGCCGCCGAGCGCTTCGAACATTTGCACCTGAACCGCCGAGTTCGCCACATGATCCTCGCCGCGCACAACGTGGGTGATCGCACAGTCAATGTCATCCACTACGCTCGGCAGCATATAGAGATAGCTGCCATCTTCGCGCACAACGATCGGGTCGGAGAGCGAAGCCATATCGATCGAGATATCCCCGCGGACAAGGTCGACCCACTCGACGCGTTCGGTTTCGATCAGCTTGAACCGCCAATGCGGTCGGCGACCCTCGGCCTCAAACGCTTGTGTTTCCGTATCGGTCAACGCAAGTGCCGCACGATCGTATACGGGCGGTTTTCGCTGTGCCAATTGCATTTTGCGCTTCAGGTCAAGCTCATCGGGCGTTTCATAACACGGATAAAGCCGCCCGGCGGCCTTCAACGCCTCCACCACGGCATCATAAAGCGCAAAACGGTCGGACTGTTTGATCTCGCGCGACCATTCGATGCCCAGCCATTGGAGGTCTTTGCGGATCGCATCGGCATAC
>JBCDDR010000053.1:0-13809 GCA_039180205.1 Pseudomonadota bacterium
CGCGGCTTGCACCGAAGGGCCATTGTCCTGTCGTTGCCATCCGACAAGACCCCGCCCGTCATATTCTATCGTGAGTTTGACCCGCATGTCGTCGGACTTATCGCGGTGCGCTGCACACGTCCACCCGCACCATTCTTTGACACCAGGGTCCTGACCCTAGGCCGTGGACTCATAAATGGAGACGTTCGGGATGGCAGTCAGGTGGTTTTTGGGCAGGAACAGGGTTGATAGCGGGACTGAAGGCCCGGTGAGCCGCTGTGACGCCCCCAAAGACCACCTGACTGCCACCGACCTTGCGGCGCTGGAAAATTCAACACTGAACTTCGTTGTGTCGTCGGTTGCGATGCTTTGGCATCGCGCCACTCCTAACGCCTTGCCAATGTTGAATTTTCCTAGCGTCACGAATATCTCCATTTATGAGTTCACGGCCTAGTCTTTTTTCCGGCGAAGCGATTGGAACGGCGGGTCCCAGGCGGTATCACGATCGGGCAAGTCGGGAGCAGGTCGGCCCCAAATATAGTTGGGGGACGGTGGCCGCCCTTCGCCGTCGAAAGGTTTCAAAAAACAGGTAATCATCCGATGCAGCATGTTCATATTGGGCATAATCCCATGGAACCCGCCGATGGTTCCCGATAGGACTTTGTCCTTCAATTCCCACGTTCCATAGTCGTCGGGCGTAATGCAAACAATGCTCTTCAAATCTAAAAACGGCGGCACCGCACCCTTATAAGGTACCGTTCCATCGCCGGTGTTCACCCACTTTTCGGGCGACGTATTGCGACGTTTCCAGCTGTTCAGTCGGTCTTTGGATGTCAGATCATAACGGATGGCATCGCCGTTTTTCGACGCCTTCAACCGGACCATCGTTTTCGCATCAACACCCAAGATGCAAAGCCAGCGATCTGGGTGAAACCCCACATAGGCGAGGTCAAGCTCATGAACCGCAGCATCGAGATAGCCCTTGGCCGAGCTCAACAACTTATTGAATAGGGTTCGGGCCCGCACCGGGCGCACCGCAACCTGCTTGATAAAGGCGTCAATGGTGGTTTCGACACTCGGCTGCCAGGCCTTACGGTCGAAAAAGTGAGAGGGGAAGCCACTCGGTGCCTGAAGCGCATCCTCGAACGATGGGAGCAGATGATAAAGCGCCGGGGTCAACCGTGCGGCCCATCGTTCGCGTGCTTTTGGTTCCTCGCCACCAACCACGCCGAGCCCGGTCGTGATCTTGAGGACCGACTCATAGCTGCCCTGATAGGGTGTCGCCATGGTGACGATGCGGTTGACCTTGCGCGCTTTCGTCTCCCCTTTGGCGATGAGACCGGCGATGATCAAGCCACCCATGGAGTGGCCGACAAGATTGACCCGCCCGTCATAGCCATCGTCATGATAACTGCGTTGCAGCCGCGTTCGCTGAATAACGCCATCGATGAAATCATCGAGTTGGGCAACCGTGTCTGAGAGCGGTTTACGCCAGTCATAGCCAAAGGGATAAACGGGGCACTCGTGGTCGGGCCGCCCTTTACCCGGGGCAAGTTGAACACGCAGTTCTTCAATCAGGTCTTCGTAGGCAATCTCAAAAAGCTGGCCGGGCTCCACAAGCGCGGGCTGCTTTGCCTCGAATTTCAGGTTGTTGGGATGAAGCGTCGCACGCTCATAGTTTTTTTTCAAAACCGACCACACCGTGTCCGGCGGAAGGGGATATTTGTCCTGCAGATAGGTGGCGGTTATCCCTGGGATAAAGATGACCGGATCGGCGTACGTGCGCATGGCGGTTCCCTGTCCTGATCTGTTTTCGAGATCATAGCAAAATATGACGCCCGAAGGTCTGTGATGTTGATCACATGTTGAACCCCTGCCCTTTTCTAGTCGGCGCGCTTCAGTATCGCGCGCACCCGGATCAATTGCGCGGCGATGGCGATCTCCCCGGGGCGGGTCTTGAGAGCGGCTTCATAGTCACCTGCCGCCGCCTCCCATTCGCCGCGCTTGAAATGAATATTGCCGCGGTTGACGAGCGCTTCGTAGTGGTCTGGCGTGATCGCAAGAGCTGCATTGCACTGGGTTTCAGCTTCCTCATAGGCCTTAAGCTGATAATGCGCCACGCATAGATTGGCATGGGCGGGAAGCAGGCGTTTGGGATCATCCTCCACCGTTACTGCCCCTTTAAGCAGCTTCACGGCCTTTCGGAACCTACCCTGCTCAAGCGCACGGGTTCCCCTTTCCAGTTGCTCGGCGGGGGAAAACTGAAGGGTTTTCTTATTGCCATAATCAGCCATCGCACTTGCCTTAAGGGGGAGGCAGATGACTGAGCCCATGATAATACTTATGACGCAAAACGCACCAAGTACCGCGGGTCTATTCCCTTTTTCCATAGAGCTATCGTGCCTTAGGATGTTAGGATTTTACAAGGTCTCCGAAAAGGGCCGCACATCAAAAACCTGGGGGAACGCGCGACATGGGTCATAACATTATTCCAATTCTGCCATATCAGGATTGCCCAAAGGCGATCGACTGGCTTGAAACAGCGTTCGGATTTGAGCGCCAAATGGTCGTACCCGGAGCTACCGACGCCGAGGTAGCGCATGCTCAGCTCAAGTTCGGCAACGCACTCATCATGGTGCATTCATTAAAAAACGCAAACGATCCCGAAAAGAAGCTTTCCACGCCTTCTGAAGCGGGCGGTGTGGTCACGACAACCACCTATGTCGTTGTGCCGGGGGACGAGATTGAAGCGCATTTCGAAACCGCCAAAGCCGCCGGGGCCGAGATCACACAAACGCTCGAAGCGCAGGAGTATGGCGGCCACGTTTATGTCGCCCAGGATCCAGATGGTCATATCTGGGCGTTTGGCAGCTACGATCCCTTCGCCCCGCCCCCCGATAACGAAAGCTAGCCCCGCCCACTTCGCAGGTCTTTGGGTTTGGTGAAGCGTCTGAGTGACGCCGTTCGGGGCGCCATGTCTTTCCATTTGTCGATATGGCAATCGAACTCGGCAAGCGCACCTGTTGCAAACCTTGATCTGAGTCGTGCCATCGCGGCATCATCATGAGAGATGGAGTTCGGCGCCGCAATTTCTGCAGCAAGCTGCTCAAGCCCCGGATTATGACCAACGATCAATACATGGTCATGCATGTTTGGAAGGTCGCGCACTTTCCCCAACAATTCGTCGAGCGTAATCATGTAAAGCGCGTCATCGGGGACGGCAGCGCGCGCCCATGGGCATGTACGGCTGATGATGTCCAATGTCTCCATCGTGCGCCGCGCTGGTGATACGAGAACGAGGTCGGGGTCGAACTCGTTCGCCGCGAAAAACTTTGCCATCCGTTCCGATGCGGCGCGCCCGCGTGCGTTGAGCGGACGATCAAAATCACGCCGAACGTTTTCGCCCCAGTCCGACTTTGCATGGCGCAGTAAGCTCAGCATGCGCATCAGCCTGCCTCGCTTTTTAGCGGCGACATGCGCCCGTGGGGGCGATGCCGCAAGGGCAGCGCCATCAACGCGCCGAAACTTAGGCTCGCCGTATCGCCTACCTCTTCAAGGCCTAATTCCATACCATCGATACCGCAAACCGGGCGGGCCTGATAGCTGTCAAACAAGCGGTCCCAAACGCTTAAGAAAAACGAAAAATTATGGTTCGCCTCGCCGGGTAACCGGCTGTGATGTACCAGATGCATTTCGGGCGTGACGATAAACCATCTTAACCATCGGTCGCTTGAACCGAGGGCAAGATTGCTGTGGTTGAAGAGCGAGGCAGCGTTCAAAATCATTTCAAATAGCAGAACCAGCCATACAGCAGGTCCGAGCAAGACAATTGCCACGATCTTGATGCCGAGCGAGACCAGCGCTTCGCCTGGATGGAACCGCACGCCAGAGGTTGTATCAAGGTGACGATCGGAATGATGCACACGGTGAAACCGCCAGAAAAACGGCACCCGGTGAAACCATCGATGCTGCCAGTAAAGCACCATATCCAGAAGCAGAAAGCCCGCGATCGCCTCAAGCCACCATGGCCCATCGACGAGATTGAAGACGCCGATCGACCGCGCCTCGGCCCATGCCGCCGCCCCCGCTGCCAGTAAGGGTAAAACCGCAAACATGGTTGTTATGGCCAAGCTGAACGCAATATTGAGCGGCCACCTGCGCCGACGGTCTGCCTCGACCCGCCGACGGGGCCGGATCATCTCGAGCGCCATGAATCCGAGGAGGAAACTGGCGAATACCCCTAAACGCAAAAGCCCGCCATCATCTGCGGCGATGCTCAAAAGCATCGTGGGTTCATCCGCCACCATCATCAGCCTGAGCGTTCGGCAATGGCATCGGCGAGCGTAATCGTTTCGCGTGCCTCGGCGACATGTAACACTTCCACGAGCTTGCCATCGAGAACCGCAACCCCCTTCCCCTCGGCTTCCGCAGCTTCAAACGCAGCAATCACCTGGCGCGCATGATCAACATCCGAGGGGGAAGGCGCGAAAGCCTGGTTGGCCGCATCAATCTGTTTCGGATGGATCAGCGTTTTGCCGTCAAACCCCAGGTCGCGCCCTTGTTCACAGGCGGCGGCGAAACCGGCTTCGTCCTCTAAATCGAGGTAAACCCCGTCGAGGCAGGCAATTCCAGCAGCGCGCGCAGCGAGTAACGAGAGCGAGAGGCTTGTCAGAACGGGTGTGCGGTCGGCAGTATGACGCGCGCGCAAGTCCTTGACGAGGTCAGATGTGCCCATAACAAAGGCGCCGACACGCTTGTCCGAGATGGCAATGTCCTGCGCATTGAGCACACCCTTGGGCGTTTCAATCATGCACCAAATCGCCATATCCTCATACGCCCCGGCGGCAGACATCGCCTGGTCGAGCGCACGAACTTCATGGGCGGTTTCGACCTTTGGCAGCAGCACCGCATGGGGATTAGCAGCCACAGCGGCGGCAACATCCTCCGCCCCCCAAGGGCTCGCCAGCGCATTGATCCGAATGATAAGTTCACGACGACCATAGCCACCGGCACGGACGGCGTCTGCGACCTGTTCGCGCGCCATCGCCTTTTGGTCGGGCGATACCGCGTCCTCGAGATCAAAAATAACAGCGTCGCAAGCGAGCGACTTGGCTTTTTCGATCGCGCGGGCGTTGGCACCGGGCATGTATAAAACCGACCGACGCGGACGAACGGAAGCCATACATCTAATCCTTGTTCCAAGACCCAAGCGAACCTACCGTCTTGGATATTCATCAAGTCCAAAAATTCTGACAGTGTGGATTAGCATGCGTGCCGCCTAGCCTGCAATTCAAAAGCCGGTTGGACCCCACCGAAGGCGAGGTTCAGAAACGGTAAAATATCAACGCCCGAAATGCGGCGGACGTGCTTTCGGGAATTTGCTAAACCTACGCGTATGATGATGGAGCAGAAAGGACACGATCGATGAATGCGCTTCTTCCCCCCGCCCGAGAGCTTTACGAGGCGCTTCATGCCCGCAGCCCCGTATGGGAAGGGCGGGCTTATGTCTGTGTGAAAACAACCGGGATTTTTTGTCGGTTAACATGTCCGGCGCGCAAGCCAAAATTTGAAAACTGTGAGTTTGAACCGACGGTCGAAGCGTGCCTCGCGGCGGGTTTTCGCCCATGTAAACGGTGTCGGCCAACGCATGACCAAATTGTGGCTGACCCCATTGTCGATCAGCTTCGGGAAGCGCTCGACGCCGCACCCGAAAGGCGATGGTCAGAAGCCGACCTTCGCACACGCGGGCTTGACCCCTCGTCGGTTCGCCGCGCCTTTCGTCGCCACTATGGCATGACCTTTCTGGAGTTTGCCCGCGCTCGCCGTATGCAAATGGCTGCCCATGGGCTCGCACGGGGGGACCGCGTCATCGAAGCCCAATTTGATGCAGGGTTTGAGTCCGCGAGTGGCTTTCGTCGCGCTTTTGCGAACCTATTGGGCGCATCACCTCGCCAGTTCACAGCCGATACCGGCCTGTATGTCGATTGGGTGGAGACGCCGATCGGACCCATGGTTGCGGTTGCAGATGCGAGCGCGCTCCATATTCTGGATTTTCTGGACCGGCCCTCCTTACCCGCCGCACTGCAAAAACGGATCGCTGAGAATGGTGGGATCAGCTTTGCTGCCCCAGACCCCATCCAACAGGTGCGCGAAGAACTTTCGGATTATTTCGCGGGCGTACGCGGCGTATTCACATCCCCAATCCATTTGGTAGGAACCGACTTCTCCCAGACCGTCTGGAGGGCATTGCGGGACATTCCAACCGGAGAGGTGCGTAGCTATAAGGCGGTTGCTCAAATAATCGGCCGTCCCAAAGCGGTGCGCGCGGTCGCACGCGCCAATGCCACGAATCCGCTTGCCATTATTGTACCCTGCCACCGGGTGATCGGTCATGACGGGTCACTCACGGGCTATGGGGGCGGGCTATGGCGCAAACAGAAACTGATCACGCTCGAACGAGCGATTGCCGATAAGACAATTTTGCAAAATGAGACCAGAAAATGATATCACACCAGGACCAAAATGACCGGGCGGCTCAGTTTCATGCACTCCACCACTCGCCGGGTGCGCCGCTCATTCTTTACAATGTCTGGGATGTCGCCAGTGCAAAGGCTGTCGCGAAAGCCGGTGCGCCCGCGCTCGCCTCGGGCAGTTGGTCGCTTGCCGCCGCCCAGGGGTATCCCGATGGTGAGCAGATCCCCCGAGGGGTGGTGATGCAGATCGCTGAACGTATCGCCACGTCCACATCGCTTCCGTTCAGTCTCGACTTTGAAGGGGGGTATGCTGATACACCAGCGGAACTCGCGCAGCATACGCGTGACCTTTTGGCGACGGGCGTGATCGGTATCAATTTTGAGGACCGGATCGTCTCGGGCGAAGGTCTCTATCCGCTTGAAACGCAGGCCGAGCGGATCAACGCCATTCGCGTGGCGGCAGATGAGGAGGGCATCAATCTCTTCATCAACGCGCGAACCGATCTCTTCTTCCAGGATAACGCTGACGCACATGCAGGCCTTTTGGCCGATGGAATTGCGCGCGCCAAACGCTATCAGGAAGCCGGGGCCAACGGGTTTTTTGCCCCTGGCCTGACTGCATCACCGCTTATTAAGGACCTTGCGGCGGCCTCGCCGCTCCCGCTGAACCTCATGATGGCGCCAGGTCAGCCGGATATCGCGACACTCGCCACGCTGGGTGTTTCCCGGATCAGCTTTGGGCCCCAGCCCTTTCTCGATGCCATCGCGGCGATCCGCACGCGGGCTTCAGAGATTTACCGCTGAACGTCTTCGTCGGCATACTTTAGAATGCGCGCGACCGCCGCACCGTTTTCGCCATCATGGTAACCGATCGTGTTTTTGTTGATGTCCTTAAGAAGAAAGCGTTCGGCGGGATGGTCCTCTGCGCGGACGCCGGTTTTCGCACTGTCGGGATAGCCGACGACTTCGGGAATTTTGGTCGTTGAGATTGCGAGATAAACGAGATCTTCGTGTCCGGTATTGATCAGTTGATGCGCAGTTTCGGGGCCGCCCGGTAAATGAACGAGATAATCCTGCGCCGTAACCGGGTAAATCTCGTCCCCAACCCGCACGACGCCTTCACCGGCGAGAATGTAAAAATGTTCCTCCTGCGCATAATGATGGTGCGCCGGAAAGGCTGTTTTGCCAGGAGAAACGCGGGTCAAATTGGCAGCAATCTCTTTTGAGCCGCAGGGGCGTGACAGCATCGACATTTGATACCCGAAATAGTCGCCGTGGCTGTCGGATACCTGCTGTGCGTCGGCCAAATTGAGCTTGCGAAACCCGGTCATCAGCATTCCCTTTCTCTTTGTTTGAAATGATGTTTACACGAGGAAGCCGAAGCTCGTACAGCTTTCCCATGGTGAACGGTCTTCTTCCTGAGCCCGGTGTTTTCGCGGCCTTCCTGGGGGCAAGCTTTTTGCTCGCCGCGACGCCAGGGGCCGACATGATGCTGGTCTTGAACCGATCGCTGATGTTTGACCGCAGGGCCGGCCTCATCGCACTTCTCGGCCTTGTTATCGGGGGGGTCTGTCACGTTCTCGCAGCGGCATTCGGGCTCGCGTTGTTGGTCAGCCAGTTTCCCATCTTATTCGCCGCGATACGGATTGTCGGCGTGCTTTTCCTTCTTTATCTGGCTGCGAAGATTTTCATGAGTCATCTGAACTCGAAAAGGCCGCTGGCGAAGGACTTATCCAAAGACAATGAGGCAGTGCGGAAGGTCCCGCCGAACCCCCATCATTTTCGCGATGCGCTGCTGACCAATCTGCTCAATCCGAAGGTCGCCCTGTTTATCCTGGCGTTTGTCCCGCAGTTTATTGCTGCGGATACCCCCAATCCGGCGGCGAGTTTTATTCTTTTGGGCATCATCTTCCTGGCGCAAGGCTGGGTGATCATGGGGATGATCGCATTGCTTGCCCCACGGGTGCGACTTCTGATGACCAGCAAACCAGGACTGTTGCGTTACGTCGATCTCGCGACCGCGGGGATTTTTATCATGTTCGCCGTCAAGCTTCTCGGCGATCTCGTTCGCTGACCATAACCGCTCAGGGAGAGGCAGGGCTTCTCCCCGAGCTGTTTCTAACGATCAGGAAAGAGCCAATGGCTATTCCTGATCTTTCGCTTTGCCGTTTGATTTGGACGCTGCGACCAGATCTTTAATCGCCTGCGCGGCAGCGGCCTGGATTTTTTCAATCCCACTCGCGACGGCTGCATCAATCGCCGCCTCGGCTTCAGTTGTGTCGGTCGCTTCAGGTGCAGGCGCCTCTGCGGGTGCGGGTGCACTCGTAGGTGCCGCGGCGGGCGCTGCCTCCGGTTCTGCTGCGGATGGTGCCGCTTCAGGTGCGGGCGCTGCTTCTTCCGACGCTGGCTCTGGTTCAGCTGCGGATGGGGCTTCTTCAGCTGCGGGCGCTGCCGCTTCAGATGGTGCTGGTGCTGCCTCTTCAGCCGCAGGCGCGGCTGCTTTCGGCGCCGGGCCTAGATCGAGAAGGTAGGCGTAAAGATTGGTCGCATCTGCCTCACTTCGCACCCGAAACGCCATTTTCCCGCGAGCCTTCGGATCATCGAGATATGTGCGCAGAAAGCCTGTGGGGTTTTGCACATAAGCAACGAAATCGCTCTCGTTCCATTTCAAGCCTTTTTCGCCCGCAGCAACCATGTATTTCGAATAGTTATATCCATCATACGAACCTGCCTGCCGGCTCACGACGCCATACAAATTTGGCCCAATTTTCGCGCCGCGCCCCGCAAGCCGCTCACCACCTGGTGTTTCGACGACGTGACAGGTCTGACACTGACGAAACGCGCTTTCACCCGCTGCCTTGTCGCCGCTTGCCGAATAATCCTGCGCCATCGCCAGACCCGGTACCAAAGCAAGCGCTGCTGATGCGATAAATGACATTTTCATATGAAACTCCCCGTTCGTTTTTAGATCAAAATCCTTTCAATAGGATCGATATAGACCGCTTCGCACAGCGGACTATGGTACGCAAACGTTACAAGTCATCGTTGGTTGCAAAATCTGAGGAAATGACGCTGAGGCGGTCCCGCGGTCGGGTATCCATAAGTGTTTTTGCGGTACATGCTCGATAAGCTTTTTTGCCTCTAATTCAGGCTGCCGCGTCTTTCAGTAACCCTATAACTTCGTCAACAAAAAACGGCCGTGTCCATTTCAGGAAACGACCGTCTTTTAGCAATTTAAGTACCCGGGCGGGTCGTCAACTAGAACCCAAGCGTGAAGCGGGCATAAAGCAAACGACCACGAGGATCATGCACGCGGCTTTCAAACCCGCCGTTGGTGGCCACGACCGGCGGCTCCTCGCCCGTTGCGTTGATCGCACCGAGTGAGAATACCGCATTGCGATTGTCGCCAAGATCAATCAAAGAACCGAGGTCAAAGTTATATTGGATGTCGATCCGGGTATCGGCATCAACCGGTACGCCGCCATTTTGGTCATCGGTGAAACCACTGATCCGGCGAACGAAAACATTCGCGCTGTGGGCACCTAATCCCCAATTGAGGCCCGCGTTAAAGCGAAAGCGCGGTGTTGGCGCACCAAAGTTGGTAAAGTTCCGATTTCCCTCGCCATCAATCTCAACCCCAAGTGAAGGATCAAAGATGTCATAGTTGATGACAAATGTGCCCTCGAACGTCGGAATGAATGAACCAAACCGGGTATCGTAAAGATAACTGACTGACCCATCAATCCCCGAGGTTTCCACAAAGGATGCGTTCACAAACGCGGTTTCAATCGTAACGATCGGACCGGTTCCCGGACCATCAGGACCAGGGCCCCGTGTAATCGCAGGGTCGAACGGGTCGGCGATGACCAGCGCTTGGGCACTTTCCTGAATAATAACGTCTTCAAATTCGAAGTTATAATAGTCGACGTTGAAGACCAGGTTTTCGATTGGCTCAAGCGTGACGCCAACATTGAACGCCCGCGATGTTTCAGGATCGATGTCGGGATCACCCACCGAGCGAACCGCAACAAAGGCTGTCCCGGCGATCGGATCTTCGATCTGTGAGAGAGTGGTTTGCGTACCTGCGGTTTGGAAAATCGAAGGTGCACGGAACCCTGTTGAGTAGGACCCCCGCAGCGAAATCCATTCAGTCGGACGATAAAGGACAGCTACCTTTGGATCGAGCGTATCACCGATATCTTCGGTGGTCTCGTAACGAAGCGCAAAGTTGATTTCGAGATTTTCGAGAACCGGGATCACCAATTCACCAAACCCGGCAAAAATCCGCCGATCGTCGTCGAAGTCATCGTTTCCGATGATAAAAGCGAACAGATCGAGGTTCGAGTTTGAGTCAAAGTCCTGAGCAAGACGTTCGCTGCGGAACTGGAAGCCCAAAGCAACGCCAATGTTGCCAGCGCCGAACGGATCGAATGTATCGCCTGAGATCAAGGCGTCGACGACGGTGAGATCACTGTCAGCATCCAGCGTTTGGGTGCCGATAATGTCGGTGAAGATCGCCTCAGAGTTATTTTCTAGCGCAAGCCCAAAGGGATTGAAGAATTCGCAAGGTCCAACACCCGGTTGAGCCCCCGGCGGAGGAATCACACAATCGGGACCACCGAACCCATTGAGCGCAGCCTGAAAGCGACTTGTCAGCACATCAGGCGTCGTGACCATAAAGTCGTTAATCGCCCGGGTATAGGCAACATCCCAGTACCAGCTTTCACCGATTTCACCGGTCAAGCTCGTCGATACGCGGAATGTATCTGATGCAAAGAAGTTAGGTGCAGGTTCACCACCGATACCGATGGCACGACCAAAGAAAGTAAGCGCCGGCTGACCTATCGAGATCGATTCTTCACCCGTTGCCGGATCCGTCAGAATAACCGGGACCTGCCCTAGATTTGCCCCGCCGAGCAGTGGAAAGCCTGTTTCAAAGCCCGGGTTGATTGCGGGAACAGTTGCCGAAGCAAGTTGCAGGAACGGGAACGTCGGTGAGTTATTCCGCTCGTTCCGGTTTCTGGAGAAACCAAACTCTGCCTTAAACTCAATCCGATCGGTAATATCATAATGCGCTTTGGCAAAGCCTTGCAGTCTTGTTTCTTCGGGAATGAGGTTGAAGAAATCCCCGAAATCAAAGCCACAGAAGCCGATACCGCTTGCCGGAGGCGGCGCCGTTGGGCTTGCCGCCAAGGGGATCCCGCCTACCGCGGCACAGCTCGGATCGATGAGCGGGGTACCCGCGGGGATCGCCGGCACAAAGCTGCCGTCGGGGCCAACGATCGGCGCGCCCGTTGCCGGGTCAATTGCAGCGATCGGAGCCGTCAGGAAAAAGGCACCCGGTTGGCCGAGCGCACTCGTATCGTCTTCGGGCTCACTCAAACGCCGTTCCAGCGTGGTGAGCGGGCTGCGATCGGTATAAGCGGCCGCAGCGACAATGCCACCCCGGTCGCCCTGGATGCCGACAATACCCGAAAGCTTGAATTCGGAGCTGTTGCCGAAATCGACGACGAAACGCGAATCACCCTGGACTTCAAAGCCCTCGAAATTATCGCGTGTGATAAAGTTGACCACGCCCGCAACCGCATCAGACCCGTAAAGCGCCGCAGCTCCGTCCTTCAGGATGTCCTGCCGTTCAATCGCAATTTCTGGCACGATTGACGCGGTATCGATGAAGCTGATCCCGTCGTTGGTTGTCACCGCCGTCACCACCTGACGCCGACCGTTCAAAAGCACCAGCGTTGATGCCACACCCAAACCACGCAGGTTTATGTTGGTGGTGCCGGTGGTCGCGTTCTGGGTGAAGGCGTCGGGGTTGTTCTGCGACCCGGTATTAATGGTCAGCGTCTGGGTAATATCGGCGATCGAGTTTGCCCCGATGGCATTGATATCCGATTGTCCGATCGACGTGATCGGTGATGCGAGATCAGATTGAGAAGGGCGGCGAACGAACGAACCGGTCACCACGATTTCTTCGGTTGATGCGTCGTCATCGTCGGCAAATGCCGTCACCGGCGACAATAGAATTGAAACGCCGACAAGCGCCGACGTAGCCTTTAGCAGGCGTGCATATTTCATGCGATCATCCCCATCTAGGACCCAAGCTTGGCCCGGGTACTCATTCACTACACAGCTCGGCGGCGACAGGTCTCATTCAGATAAGAAAATCGTCGACACCAATTGCGATGCGTATTGCAGGAAAGCTCGGCATTCGAGACAGGGAAGGCATAGCTTGAAAAGGCGCACTATGCTTTTTTTCCGATAAGCTGCGGAGGGTGAGAGACCCAAAACCGCCCACTCATCACTTTCTTTTTTCATCCACGGAACGGGCCATAAAGTAACCTAAACTGCGAATGAAAAAATCGGATGATATTCCTGTCGTCAAGCCCCGCTTTCTGGCGCATTGCGGCAAGTTTTCTTGCTCGTACACGGAGTTAGACGTCATCGTGAAAACCGCGTCAAGCGGGCTTGCGTCAGTTTGTCCGAAAATGGTTGAGCAATGTGGCGTTTTCGTCACAACAAATGCGAGTATCCAAAAACCGCGCTTAAGAAAGTTTCACCCCGTGACGCGGGATCGGCAGACATTTCTATGCCGGGCGGGTCGCAAATTCGATAATGAAAAGCTCGGTTTCCCCGGGACCCAACATGCGGTCGGTCAACCTTTGCAAGCGTCGCTGAAGGATAGCCATGTTCGCGGTATGCCCGATCCGGATCAGGGTTCCGCCGTAACTTGACAGGGTGCGTATGTAAATATCGCGCAGCCTCAGGCGGGCAGCTTCGATCTCGGCCGCATTTTCTTCATGAAGAATTTTAAGCGCCAGACGCACCTGCATGAGACCTTTGACCTGGCGCTCTTCAAAGACTGAAAGCACCATGGTCTCAAATTTCAAGAACCGAACCGTTTCGGCTTCCGCCGTCTTGTCACCCGCCGCGAAGGCCTGCGGCGCGATCGCCATCAGTGCAAACATCATCGAGATCAGCGATAAACATGCTCTCAAGCGCAGAAGTGCAGCTTTCCTCATCAAAAAAGTGCCCCACCGGAACCACCACCAGATTGATTGAAGGATTGGAGCCGCAAAAGTGCGCCTTGAAAGGCGGCGATCCGGTTGGTTAAAAATTCAGGAACAGGCCCATTGAGCCGTACCTCGAAGGCGAGCGCTTCAGCGAAAGGATCGGGGGTGAGCGAGCGAAATGCCCGTTGAACCCTTCCAACAGCCCCCTGAACCTGTGACAACACAAACCGGGCGGTGGTTTTATCCTTAATTGAAAAGGCACTGTCGAGCCCGAGCGCAAAACTACCGCCGAGTTCGATCATCAGTTCGGACAACGGCACAGGCTCGAACCTTGCCCGACGCGA
>JBCDDR010000054.1:0-13764 GCA_039180205.1 Pseudomonadota bacterium
GTGCAGATCATCAAGAGCGCCGGCGCGAACAAGATTCTCCAATAGCCGTTTATTCGCCGCCAGCGGATCGAGCCTCTGCGCGAAATCGTACCAGTCGGAAAAGGCACATGCCTCGGCATTTGCGCGTGCGCCAACAAGCATTTCCATCGCACTTTTTCCGACATTTTTGACCGCCGCCAACGCATAACGGATGGCCAGGCCGCCCTCATGCGTTTCGACTGAGAAATTGACCTGTGAGCGGTTTACATTCGGCGGCAACACGGAAATATCCATCCGTCGTGCCTCTTCCACAAATTCAGCGAGTTTGTCGGTGTTGTTCAATTCGAAGGCCATCGTGGCGGCCATGAATTCAACCGGCGCATTCGCTTTCAAATAGGCAGTCTGATAGGCGACGAGGGCGTAAGCCGCCGCGTGTGATTTGTTGAAGCCATAGCCTGCAAATTTCGCGACAAGATCGAAGATATATGTTGCCTTATCGGGATCAACGCCTTTCCGCGCGGCCCCTTCCGAGAAGCGTTCGCGCTGGGCATCCATTTCTTCTTTTTTCTTCTTCCCCATCGCCCGGCGCAAGAGATCCGCTTCCCCAAGGCTATACCCCGCGAGGATCTGCGCAATCTGCATGACCTGCTCCTGGTAGATGATCACCCCGTAGGTTTCATCGAGCACTTCTCTAAGCGAAGGGTGGAGATAATCGACCTCCTCACGGCCGTGTTTGCGATTGATATAGGTCGGGATATTATCCATCGGCCCGGGCCGATAGAGCGAGACAAGCGCAATAATGTCTTCAAACTTATCCGGTTTGAGCCCGGCGAGGGCGGCGCGCATACCCTCACTTTCCAGCTGAAACACGCCTGCGGTATCACCGCGTGCCAATAGCGCGTAGGTGGTTGCGTCGTCGAGCGGCAGGTGATCAAGATCAATTTCCAACCCCCGATCAGCACAAAACTCAACCGCCATACGCAGGACAGAAAGTGTTTTGAGGCCAAGAAAATCGAACTTAACGAGACCCGCTTGCTCGACCCACTTCATATCAAACTGCGTCACAGGCATTGTCGAACGCGGATCACGATAAAGCGGGATCAACTCATCAAGCGGACGATCGCCGATTACAACCCCTGCCGCATGAGTTGAGGCGTGACGATAAAGCCCTTCAAGTTCCAGCGATAAATCCATGAGCTGCGCAACGCGTTCATCGCTGCGACGCTCGCGCTTAAGCTCGCTTATGTTTTCGAGCGCCTTACCAAGTGTGGTCGGATTGGCCGGATCATCCGGGATAAGCTTGCACAGTCCATCCACCTGCGGATAGGGCAAATTAAGCACACGCCCGACATCGCGCAAAACAGCGCGCGCCTTTAGTTTCCCAAACGTGATGATCTGCGCGACATGATCGTCGCCATATTTTTCTTGCACGTAGCGGATGACTTCGTCGCGACGCTCCTGGCAAAAATCGACATCGAAATCAGGCATCGAAACCCGCTCGGGGTTTAGGAATCGCTCGAACAGCAGGTTGAAGCGAAGCGGATCGAGATCGGTGATTTTGAGCGCCCAGGCTACGACTGACCCTGCCCCCGACCCCCGGCCAGGCCCGACGGGAATGCCCTTGTCTTTGGCCCATTGAATAAAGTCGGCAACAATCAGGAAGTAGCCGGGAAACCCCATCTGGTTGATAATGCCTAGCTCATAGGCCATCCGTTCCCTATAGGGCGCTGCAACTTCGCCCAGATCGCGGTCAGGATGCTGTGGATAAACAACTGCCTCAAGCCGTGCTTCGAGGCCTTTAGCGACCTCGTCCTCGAGCATTTCTGTTTCGGAAACACCCTTCCCCTGGGTAAAATTCGGAAGGATAGGATCACGGGTTTGCACCTTGAACGCACAGCGTTTCGCGATTTCGACCGAATTGGCAATCGCCTCAGGGAGATCGGCAAACAACGCCACCATCTCATCGGCTGATTTCAGCCGGAAATCCGGTGTCAGTCTTTCTCGATTCTGGCTATCGACAACCGTGCCAGCCGCTATGCACATCAGCGCATCGTGCGCATCAAATTGGTTTCGATTGAGGAAATAGGCCTGATTTGTGGCGACCAAACCGACATTAAGCGCATAAGCAAGGTCGATCAGGCCTGTCTCAACAGCATCCTCGTCGGCACGGTCATGGCGCGAAAGTTCAACATAAACGCGGTCGCCGAACAAGGTTTTCAAAGCATCCAAAAAGCGATGGGCGACATCGGTTTTCCCCTCGGCAATCAAGCCGCCGAGCGTTCCATCAATCCCGCCAGTCAAGAGAATCAGACCTTCATGATGCGATTCCAGATCAGCGAAATCGATATGCGGGGTTGTTAATCCGTCACCTGATAAATGGGCCTTGCTGACAAGCTTGATGAGGTTTTGATAGCCGCTCTCATTCTGGGCGAGCAGTATGAGCCAGTCATGTTCCTGCCGACCTTCTGCCAAACGGCGTTCATCTTGGGCGTAGGCGGGGCGCGCCATTGCCAGCGTCACCCCGATAATCGGCTGAACGCCCGCACTTGCGGCTTTCAATGAAAATTCGAGCGCCCCGAAGAGATTGTTCCGATCGGTGAGAGCGACCGCAGGCATGTCCATCCGCATGGTTGCATCAACGAGTTTTGCCACCGGGATGGCGCCTTCAAGCAACGAATAGGCGCTATGAACCCTTAAATGAATAAAGCGTGCCGACATGTTTGTATTAGACTGCCTTCAAAGACGAAATGGCCCGGGCTTAGTGCCAGGCGCCAATGATGGCACCCATGGCGATAAAGGCAAGCGTCGTATTCCCGATATGGATCAACCAGAGTTTTGTCGGACGACCCTCAAACAGATAATTCGGCAAAATCGCCGGGGCGACACACAAAAGTGCGAGGCCACCGCCAAACATCGCCCCCAGCTTAACCCCAGTGTGGCGGGTCAACACAATCAGCATGGCCAGAGTGGTTGCTACAAACAGTCCTGAAAGAAACGCCTTGATCATGGCCGGGACCGGCGCAACGAGTTCGTCTTCCTTAAGGCCTGCCAGCGACATCCAGCGGTTACCCATGACCGGCGGCGCATACCAGATGGCGCCAACCGCCATATTCGCAATTGCCGCCGCTAGAATTGCCAGAAAGTTAAAATCCTCGAAATGCATATTCCTTCCCCCCCAAAAATATGCGCGACAGGAAAGCGTCCTGAGACACGCAATAGGGTCAGGCTACCACGTCGGCAAGGGGATGCAAGCGACCGTCCTTCAGCGCCACGACCCGATCCAAGCGGTGGGCAAGCCCAAGGTTATGCGTTGCGATCAAGGCACCCACTTGATGATCGCGGGCAAGGTTCACCAACTCATCAAGAACAACATTGGCGGTCGCCTGATCAAGATTACCCGTGGGCTCATCCGCAAGGAGAAGCTTGGGCCGATGGACTAGCGCGCGGGCAATGGCAACACGCTGCTGTTCCCCACCCGAAAGCTTCGCCGGACGATGGGAGAGCCGTTCAGCAAGCCCCAAACGGTCAAGTAACGCGTGCGCCTGCTCGTGCGACTGGGTCCGTGACTTACCCTTGAGAATAAGCGGCATCGCCGCATTTTCGAGCGCTGAAAAATCGGGCAACAGATGATGAAACTGATAGATAAAGCCAATCGCTTCGCCGCGCAGCACGGTTCGTGGTGCCTCTTTCAAGCGTGAACAGGCGGTTCCGGAAATCGTAATCTCTCCGCCAAACCCCCCTTCAAGCAGCCCGGTCGCCTGCAAAAGCGTCGACTTTCCAGACCCCGAAGGACCGATAAGACCCACGATCTCACCGGCATGAAGCGTTAGATCGACACCGCGTAACACATTGATCTTTGCCGTTCCCTGCGCAAAGGATCGGGTGACATTGTCGAGACGAAGCACAACTTCATTTCCGTGCACCCGATCACTCATAGCGAAGCACCTCAACGGGATCGGTCGATGCCGCTTTCCATGAGGGGTAGAGTGTCGCCAACAGCGTCAGAACAAGCGCAATGAGCACCACCGCGATCGTCTCGAACGGGTCCATGCGTGCTGGGATTTCAGCAAGCCACCGGATCTCGGGATTCCAAACCTCCGCCCCGAGGGTATTCTGCACGAAACCCTGGATCGTTTTGATATTGAGGGTGACAAGTACCCCGAGAAGCGTACCAATCAGCGTCCCCAGCGCCCCAATCGTCGCCCCGGTCAGCACGAAGATCTTCATCATCGAGATGCGGCTGGCCCCGATTGTTCTGAGGATGGCAATATCGCGATTTTTGGCACGGACCAACATGATCAGGCTGGAAATGATATTGAATGCAGCCACCAGAATGATCAGTGTCAGGATCCAGAACATCACGTTGCGCTCCACCACCAGGGCCGTAAACAGCGCCTGATTGGTATCCTGCCACGTCGAGATAAAGGCACCTCGGCCAGCAGCAAGCTGAAGCCTTGGGGCAATTTGCTGAACCCGGTCAGGGTCTTCCAACCGGATTTCAATCGCGCTTACCTCATCGCCTTTTTTGAAAAAGGACTGCGCAGTCTCGATCGGCATGAACACGAACAGATTGTCATAGGAATAGATGCCGACCTCAAAGATCGCGGTGACTGTGAAGGCTCTCAGACGCGGTGCGAGCCCGAACGGGGTTGCTGTCCCCTCGGGCGAAATGATTGTGAGCTGGTCACCCACATTCAGAAGTAGATTTTCGGCAAGGCGTTTCCCAACGGCGACGCTGTCGTTACCTTCGAAGTCATCGAGCGTCCCTGAAACAACATTGGTTGAAACACTTTCGAGGCGGTCGAGGTCATCCAGGCTAATGCCCCTGATGAGCGCACCAAAAGCCCTGCCCTGGCGGGTCGCCATGACCTGACCTTCAACAAGCGGCGTTGCTGAAAGTACGCCTTTTTCTGCGCGTGCCTTTGCGGCAATGGCATCATAGTCGGCAAGTTCGCCGCCATAGCCAACAATTTTGGCATGCCCATCAACGCCGAGGATGCCGTCGATGAGCTCCTCACGAAAACCGTTCATGACCGACATAACAATTATCAATGCCGCAACACCAAGCGCAATGCCCACGAGCGAGAGCCCCGCGATCACCGTGATGATACGCTCAGCCTTCTGCGGTTTCAGATATCGCCCGGCGACCAGCCGTTCAAACCGGTTCAACATGAGCCAAACCGATTCAGAATTTGCGCAAGGCTTAAGTCCTCACGTTCACCCGTCGCCCGATCCTTAACCTCATACACGCCTGCTTTTGCACCCCGCGGCCCAATCGCCATGTGAACCGGGATACCGATCAGATCCATTGTCGAGAACTTTGCCCCTGCCCGCTCGGGACGGTCATCATAAAGCACATCATGTCCTTGGTTGCTCAGCGCAGAATAAAGCTCGTCCGCCATTTGATCGCACAGTTCATCTCCCTGGCGCAGGTTCAGTATACCCACATCAAACGGGGCCACGGCGGCGGGCCAGATGATTCCGTTATCATCGTGCGAGGCTTCAATAATGCCGCCAACGAGGCGCGAAACGCCGATTCCATAGGATCCCATTTGCACGAGTTGATCTGATCCATCTGGCATCTGAACCGCAGCGCCCAACGGCTTTGCATAATAATCGCCGAAATGAAAAATGTGACCGACCTCAATGCCACGTCTTTCACGTAGTCGATCCCCCGATATCGGTACCGATGTGGGATCGTGTCGGCCCTCCTCCATCGCGTAGGCGTCGCGCATTTTGGCTATCAAAGGATCGCCAGGCATAATATCCATCAGGTCCGAGGCGTCTATTTCATCGAACATGGCATCATAAAACAGGCCGCTTTCTCCCGTGTCGGCGAGAATGTGAAACTCATGGCTTAAGTCCCCCCCGATTGGGCCGGAATCGGCACGCACCGGGACTGCGGCGACGCCCATACGTGCGAACGACCGCAGGTAGGCGGCAAACATTTTATCATAGGAAGCGCGTGCCCCCGCTTCATCGACATCGAAGGAATAGGCGTCTTTCATCAGAAATTCACGACCCCGCATCACCCCGAAACGCGGGCGGATTTCGTCCCGGAACTTCCATTGAATATGATAGAGCGTTTTGGGAAGGTCCTTGTAGGATCGCACATCGCGCCGAAAGAGATCGACAATCATCTCTTCATTTGTGGGTCCAAAGAGCATGTCGCGATCGTGCCGGTCGACGATCCGAAGCATTTCTTTGCCATAGTCGTCATAACGGCCAGACTCGCGCCACAAATCTGCTGATTGGATCGTCGGCATCAGCATCGGGATGGCACCGGCGCGCAGCTGTTCTTCATTCACGATGGCTTCAATCTTGCGCAGAACCTTCAACCCGAGCGGAAGCCAAGCATAGATACCAGCACTTGTCTGTCGCACCATACCGGCGCGCAGCATCAGCCGATGCGAAACAATTTGCGCTTCGTTCGGTGTCTCTTTCAGGACGGGGAGATAATATTGGCTCAGTCGCATAATCGCTTGCCCACTCTGCTTTGTGCCGTGCCGGAATGGCGTGCCGAGGGGTAAACGCACCGAACCCGCCGTGCAATCGAAAAGACCCGGGCAAAGCGACGAAATTATGGAGAGAAAGCTGTGGCAGTTACCTGAGTTTCATGAGGCGCGCCGTGGAGCCTGAACAATCACCGCTTTTGTCATGTTCGAGCGGGTCGGCCTCTTCATCAAGCGCGCTCGATGCAAGCGATACTGGACCAAAACGGACGTCGCCATCAAACGACACATCGGCGCCAAAAACCACGCTTTCCGCCAACAAAGCAGGCGCGAATTCGGACGGCAAAAGCCCCAACACCGAAGGCGCGAGAACATCGAGTGTGATCGGAATAAAGAGTGAAGAGGGCAGCAGCGCATCAAATGACGACGTCACGACCGGACCATCTGCGACTGCATAAATCCCGTCGGCATCCAGCCGCGTTATTCCCGATGTGAATTGTTCGCCTGTCAAACCTCCCGGCAATGGCATAAGGCTCGGGAATGATTCAAGTTCAACGCTTAAACACTCAACGGGCTGTTGAAGAATTTGGGACCGGGACCTCATCAGGCTTTCATCCCCACTGAGAAGGCTATCTTTACTCCTTCCGCCCATCAGGAGGTCACTCGGTGTGGCGAAAACCAAGGGTTGCCATCCCACGGCCAGCATAAAAAACACGGCAAAACATGTGGAAAAAGAGTGATGCCGAAATACCATGTTGCGTGACCGCAACAGCGATACCAAAAGACCTTGGGTTTGAGGCATTCGAGCGGTTTCCTGCGTGACAGTGCAAACGAGAATTCGTATGCAAATTACAGCATCGGTGTGCAAAAAAATATAATGCCCAAGGTTCAGGGAGGGTAAACACACCGATCAAACAAAGATAAGACTTGGTTTGTGGGAACAAAATTTCATGGGTGCATTCTTCGCAGGGGAAGGATGTACCCTTTTTTTATCGCCAGAGTGCGGTTTGCGTTGCAGGTATCGCTCGTCTCACGCAATCTCGGGTAGGTTTTCAATGACCCAGGTTCCGCCACCGACCCGCACAAAAAGGGCGAAACATGCCCATACAATGAAGGTTACAAGCGTTGTGATGGCGATTTTGCGCCAAAGCCTTAACCGCACCGGCGCGGCTTCGTTACTGCCCCGCGGCGGTTCTATGCCTTCCTCTGCATAGCTTTTGGTGCCGAACGGCAGAACGACAAACAAAACCATCCACCAGATCATGACGAAGGTAAGTGTGCCCGTGACCCAGTTCATGACGGCTTTACGCCTGTTCTAGCTCAACCAGTGTGCCGCAGAAATCCTTTGGGTGCAAAAAGAGAACCGGCTTCCCATGGGCACCGATTTTCGGTTCTGGAGACCCGAGAATCCGCGCACCTTCTTTGACCAATTGATCGCGCGCAGCATGAATATCATCAACTTCATAGCAAAGATGATGAATGCCACCAGCCCCGTTTCGCTCCAGAAAATTCGCAATAGGAGAGTTCTCCCCAAGCGGATAAAGGAGCTCGATCTTCGTATTCGGGAGTTCAACAAACACCGTCGTTACGCCATGGTCGGGCTGATCAACGGCTTCTGAAAGCTTCGCTCCAAGCGTTTGGCGGTATGTTTGACACGCCGCTTCGAGGTCGGGAACGGCAATCGCCACATGATTTAGTCGTCCAATCATATTTTACTCTCTCTTCCATTTTCGATGGGAGCAATCAGCCATCGACTTCGTCGCGCACATGCACTTTTACGATCGGCTTCTTACCACAAAAATCGCGGACTTCGCGCCTCACGGCGATACGAATGATCTCCCCGGCATCGGCCCGACCCTGGCGCGCCCGGCGAAACGTACGCATCGCCTCTGAAACTGCATCCTCGCAATTCGATTTCAGTTCGTCATCGTTTTCAACTTCAGGGATCCCCTGGAACATAAAAACAGGATCGTCGACCAGCTCTTTATCCGCAATGTCAACAAACACGCCCACAAAACCCTCTTGGGAAATCCGCCTCCGCTCAGAAATCGCTGACGAGAAATGTGTGGTAATCACGTCCCCGTCGAGCACCCAGCGCCCGCTCTCAACCTCATTGACAATGTCGGCGTTTCCATCGGCGTCGATGGCCATCGCCTGACCATTCTCGACGACTTTGGTTTTCGGGACGTCCCATGCTTTCGCAAACCGCGCATGCGCCTTTAGATGCCGCATTTCGCCATGCACCGGCACGGCCAGTTTTGGTCGCACCCAGCGGTACATTTTCTCAAGTTCCTCGCGGCCCGGATGCCCCGATACATGAACAAATTCACGCCGCTCGGTAATCACGTCGATATCGTCCGCTGCCAACTGGTTGTAGAGCCGTCCAATCGACTTTTCATTTCCGGGGATAATTTTTGATGAAAAAACAACGAGGTCACCGGGATCGAGTTTGAGATCGCGATGGTCGCCAAAAGCGATACGCGAAAGCGCCGCGCGCGGCTCTCCCTGACACCCCGTACACGCAACGAGAAGCTTGTTCCGTGGAAGGTGGCTCGCCTCCGCAATATCCAGGATATCGGGCAAATCGGCGAAATACCCCGCCTGTTTGGCAATCCGGACGATCCGGTCCATCGACCGGCCCATGGTCACAAAGTGTCGCCCGGTCGCTTCGGCAACTTTTGCGAGGCTATGAAGCCGCGCCGCATTGGAGGCAAAGGTTGCGACAATGATCCGCCCCGATTGTCCCTCCAACAGCTTAATCAGACTATCGCGCACATCGCCTTCGGAGCCTGACGCAGCAGCATTGAACACATTGGTCGAGTCGCCAACAAGCGCCACAACTCCCTCATCACCGATCTTGGTCAACGCCTCGGCGGATGTGGGCTTGCCCAGGATCGGGCGGTCATCGAGTTTCCAGTCGCCGGTATGAAAAATTTTTCCGATCGGCGTGTCGATCAAAAGCGCATTCCCTTCGAGGATCGAATGCGCCAGGGGCAAATAGCGGAAATGAAAAGGGTCCAGCGAAACCGATCCCCCATCATCAACAATAATGAGCTTGACCTGGTTGAGAAGTCCAGCCTCAATCAGTTTTTCGCGGATCAGGCCGGCGGTAAATTTGGTGGCATATATCGGGCATTCAAGATCAGGCCACAGATAGGGGATCGCGCCGATATGGTCCTCGTGACCGTGGGTTACAACAAGGCCAAGGAGGTCGTCTTTATAATCGGCGATAAAATTCGGATCGGGAAAAACAAGATCAATGCCCGGGAGATAATCCTCACCAAAGCTCATTCCCAGGTCAACCATCACCCATTTGCCTCCATAGCCATAGAGCGACAGGTTCATGCCGATTTCGCCGCAGCCGCCAAGAGGTAGAAAAAACAGGCGGTCCCCAGAAAACCAGGAAGGTTTCTTCATAAAAATTTCTTTTTCTTTTCCAGCGAGGGCCTATCACTCGCACGTTCCATACCGGGTAACTACCTGGTTTTGAATGGCTTGCAAGGTGTTTCTCCGACGCGACACCAAGCTGTCGCACCTGCAAAAGCGGGTTAGGAGGACTTTGATACGTCGACCGCGCACTCTTTCTGCCGACAGCTGATGAGCCACAGCCCACGCAGCGTCAAACCCTTGTCCACCTCATCGATGATATGGCTTTGATCATCAAATATGCTGGCAAGACCGCCTGTGGCAATCACCTTCATTGGCTTGCCCCATTCAGCGGTAATCCGGTCAACCAGGCCTTCGATCAGCCCCACATAGCCCCACATAACGCCCGACTGCATTGCTGAAATCGTTGAGGTGCCAATCACCTTCATCGTTTTCGGTCGTTCAATGGCGATACGAGGCAGTTTCGCCGCGCCCTGATACAGCGCTTCCAACGACAAGTTAATCCCGGGCGCAATCACCCCGCCACAATAGTCGCCATACTCATCGATCACATCGAATGTCGTGGCGGTACCGAAATCGATGATGATTGCCGGCCCGCCAAATTGATCAAAGGCTGCGACGGCATTCACAAGCCGATCCGCTCCAACCTCCTGGGGGTTCGGCACCTTAATCCCAATGCCGAGATCGACATCGGTGTCGCCAACAACAAGCGGGTCGACCTTGAAATAGCTCCGGCACAAGGTGCGCAGTTGAAACAGCGTGGGCGGTACGACGGTCGCGATAATCGCGGCATCAATATCGCTCGCGTTGATTTTCGCAAGATCAAGCAACTGCGAAATCCACACCATGTATTCATCGGCCGTGCGCGCGCTTTTGGTCGAAATGCGCCACACATGTGCCGCCTGACCCGAAGGATCGACGCACGAAAAAACCGTATTGGTATTGCCTGAATCAATCGCCAGCAGCATCAACTTGCTCCGCTTCAGAATGCTGTTCATCCAGCCTATCGCCATCGGCGACAAACACAAGATCACCCGCGTATGCCAAAACATGTTTGCCGTCAGGCTGACGGAACCGCGCCGCCCCATCGTCGGAAATTCCAAGAAAAATCCCCGATTGTGTTTTGTTGCTAAGCTGGAAACGTGCCTCGCGACCAACACCATACGCCCGGTCATTCCAGGCTGACACAATATGATCCAAACCTGCCGATGCCGCTCGCCCAAGCCAAAAAGAGAGGTTTTTATCGAGTGTTTCGAGCACCGACGAAACGGCAACGGCGCCGCTCAAAGCATCCGCATACCGAATAATCTGCGTTATTGAAGTTGTTGCGCGCCCCTCAACCTTGGGTGAGGATGCAACATTGATCCCGATTCCGATCAACAGGTAACGACCCGGTTCATAGGCAACATGCGCGTCGTCTACGGTTTCAATCAGAATACCGGAAACCTTGGCATCGCCCGCAAACACATCGTTGGGCCACTTTAGCTTGATGTCCGGTGCATTGGAAAAATGCATCACCGTATCTGCGACTGCCAAACCACTGAGCAACGGATAGGCGGCAGCAGACAGGTTCGGATCAGCGGGCACAATCGCCGTTGCATACAGATTTCCGGGTTCGCTCACCCATGTCCGGGCAAGGCGTCCCCTGCCTGCCGTCTGGCGATCAGCAATAACCCAGGACACCTGATGCAGGTTGGATATTTCGCCCTCCGCACCCTGCCTCAGCAGCGCCGCTGCCTGACGATTGGTGCTATCGGTGACGGCAAACTTGCGGATGACATGCGCTGCCATAACGCAGAATAGAGCTATCCACCCGCGAGCGGATAGAGCGTCGCCGCCGCACGAGCAAAGGCAGGAACAATCATGGGCACAAGCAATATTGCCGCCGGTGACGCGGTCACCGCTGTCACCAACAGCGCGAGCGATGACGAGCGATCAGGAATTGGTTCGAGCGGAACCGAGGGCTCATCGAAATACATTATTTTCACGATGCGCAAATAATAGAAAGCACCGATCACACTTGTGACAACACCGATGATGGCGAGCACGAAGAGATCGGCGTCAATCGCCGCCTTGAAAACATAAAGCTTCCCATAAAACCCGGCAAAGGGCGGAAATCCGATCAAGGAAATCATAAAAGTGGCAAGCGCGAGTGCAAGACCGGGCCGGGTCGATGAAAGCCCGGAAAGCTCGCTGATATCTTCGACCATGCCGTCCGCGCGATGCATTGCGAGGATGCAGAGGAATGACCCAACCGTCATCACGAGATAGAGCGCCATGTAGATCATAACGCCTTCGACACCCGCTTGTGTCCCCGCCGCGACGCCAACCAGTGCATAACCGACATGCCCGATTGAGGAATAGGCCATCAGTCGCTTGATGTTGGTCTGGGCGATTGCTGCGATGGCCCCCAAGAGCATCGAAAGGACCGAAACCACCATGATGATCATTTGCCATTGAGGCAGCAGGTCATGCAGCGATCCATAGAGAACGCGCATCAGCAATGCCATCGCTGCGACCTTCGGTGCACCCGCAAAAAAAGCGGTCACCGGGGTTGGTGCGCCCTCGTAAACATCGGGTGTCCACATATGAAATGGTACTGCGGAGATTTTGAAGATCAGTCCGGCAAGAACAAATACGAGGCCGAAGACAATCCCACCGCTTAAGGAATCTCCGCTTGATTGCAGTGCACTCAGCGTGGACTTGATGACCCCAAACTCGGTTGATCCGGTATAACCATAAAGCAGCGAGCTGCCATAAAGCAGCAGCCCAGACGAAAGCGCACCAAGCACAAAATATTTAAGCCCGGCCTCGGCCGAACGGGTCGAATCGCGATGAAAACTCGCCAGCACATAAAGACTAAGGCTCTGCAGCTCAAGGCCGACATAGAGCGACATCAAGCTGTTCGCTGACACCATCATCAGCATGCCGAGCGTTGCGATCACCACGAGAACCGGAAATTCGAACCGTGCAAGCCCCGTTTCCTTCAGGTAAGGGCGGCTCATGATGAGGGCAACAGCTGACCCAAGGAGGATCAACAGCTTCATGGCGACTGCGAAGCCATCGGAGATAAAGAGGCCGGAAAACCCGATAACGGTCTCGCCCGGCACCTGCAACATCAAGAGTGCCGAAACAGCGAACGCCGCCAATGCCCCCCAGTAAACCGAGACAAGTGCATTGCGCGTTTGAAACACCCCAAGCATCAGCAACAACATGGCGCCGATGGCGAGCGCGAGCTCAGGCGCGATCAGCGATAGATTGACAACACCATCACTCATGTGCCGTGCCCTCTTCTTCAAGCTTGCTTATCTCAGTTTGTTTTTGGCTTTCAAAACTGGCCACGCCCGTTGTTTCGGAAGGTGTCTCAACACTAACCCGTGCCACCAGTCGCGCGACCGAGGCGCGCATCGGGTCCTGAAATGTCGTCGGATAAATTCCCATCCACAGAACGATCAAAACGAGCGGCACGAGGGTGATTAGTTCTCTCGCGTTGAGATCTTTAATCGCTGCCAATGAGTCTTTGACCAGATCGCCAAAAATCACCCGGCGATAGAGATAAAGCATGTAGGCAGCGCCAAGAATAACCCCTGTCGCCGCGACAAATGCGATCCAACTTGCGGCCTTGTATGCCCCGACAAGGACAAGGAATTCGCCGACAAACCCACTGGTTCCGGGCAGGCCAACCGATGCCATTGTAAATACCATGGCGAGTTTAGCGTAGTTGGGCATCCGTTTTACCAGTCCGCCATAATCGGCAATCATCCGGGTATGCATCCGGTCATAAACCACGCCTACGCAAAGAAACAATGCGCCCGATACAATGCCGTGGCTGATCATCTGGATTCTGATGCTGGGGGGCGCTTTCCTTTGCTATGAAGGCGCGGAAAAGGTGATGGAGAAGCTGGGCGGAGAGAAGCACGGCAAGACCATCGAAGATGAAATCGCA
>JBCDDR010000055.1:0-13682 GCA_039180205.1 Pseudomonadota bacterium
GCGATCGAGGCCCATTTTCTCCAGTACACGCTGCCGGGCGCGCCCGCTCTCACGGTCCTCAACATAAATGAGCCCCGCCAAGCGACGCATCAGCTGTGCTTCATAGTCATGGACTTCGCCATCGGCATAAACGACCTCCCACATCAGTTCGATCAGTTCGATGCGTTCTTCAGCGTTCATCTTGTCCTTGATGGTACGGGTAAAGCCCAAAAGCTGTTCGGTATCGGCATGGGCGGCCTCTGCCCGGGCAAACAATGTGGATGCCGTTGCCGTATCGAGCGAAAAGCGTTCTGCCAAAAGCCGAATGATCCGATTCTTTTCATTGGGGTCAAGTTCGCCGTCAATTCCGCCGGCTTCGATCATCAACGCCGCAACGGCAGGCGCTTCAGGTGGGTGACCGGGCACTCCATCGGCGGTTTCGGCCTGGTCGTTGGAAAACAGCGACATGAGTTTATTCAGCATTTCAATTCATCCTGGTTTAGGAAGGTTAAGTATCTCGGGTAAAGCGGTCGATGGCGCGGCGTTCGGCCTTGGTGGGGCGACCGCTGCCGCGTTCACGCTCGGCATGAGCTGGAAAAAGCGATTTCGGCGGCACCGGCGGACTTAAATCCTCATAGAGCAACTGGGCTTCGGCCGCCGGACCACGGCGGGTCCCCAGCGCCACAACACGGGCAACAATCACGCGCTCCCCCCGCACGAAGGTGAGGACGTGGCCAGGGCAGACCTTGTCGGCGGGCTTTTTGGCGGGCGCGCCATCAACGCGGATCCGCCCCTCTTTCACTGCCGTTGCCGCCTGGGTTCGGCTTTTGAAAAACCGCGCGTACCAGAGCCAACTGTCGAGCCTGAGCCCCGGCGCAGGGCCGATTGATTCCTGCCTATCGATACCGGCATCGCTCATTTTTTGTTCAGGGTATCCTTCAACCCGGCAAGCACGGCAAAGGGGTTGTTAGGATCGATCGGTTTTTCGGCATATTTTGGTGTGCGTGATTTACCTTTTTGACGGTCCCCGCCCTTGGAATGGCCACCCTTCCCCGGACCGGCCTTCGCTTGACCGCGCTGACCTTTGGGTCCCTGTTTACGATACTCAGCGCGCTCCCCGCGAGCGCCGCGTGACCGATCGATACGCTGCGGACGCCAGAAAAAGATCGTGACGGTTCCTTCCGGCTCGGTGGGGGTATCGGAGATCGCTTCGGCTTCGGGCTGATCCTCGATCGCTGTGCCGCCTTCACCGGTTGGCGGGTTATTCGTTTCGGGTTCTTTTTCGAGAAGCGAGGCAGCCTCATTTGGCTGTTCAACGACTGACCCATCGACAGCCACCGGCTCGGGCGGGGCGATCGGCGATGTGGTAGCGCTTTCAGCATTTGCCTCGACAGGTGCCGGCGTTTCCTCAGATTTTTCATCGCTGGCTTCGGCCTCGACTCGTTCAGCCGCTTCGGGGGCAGGCTCGTTTTGCGTTGGCTTCTCCGGCTGCGGATGCGGCTGCGGTGGCGGTGTTGGTCGTTCGGATTCGGGCACCTCGCGCGTGCCGTAGCCGAGCGCCGCCATCACGGCGATAAAATCCTCGCCCGAAACGCCAACGAGGCCCATCAACTCAGGACTGACCTCAAAGTTTGCGTTGCCCTGGCCAAGTGGTCGCACACCGTCGCCCAAACGCTCGATCATATCGACACGAACGGCCTTGCGGGCGGTAGGGTGAAAACCGGCAACCCTATAAAAGGCCTGGGGTGCGTTGGCGGCCATTTCAACCCAGACCATACCGGGCGTTGGCCGCAAAGGTGCGTCTTCGAGCTTCTCATTCAAGGCCCACAGCATCAGACGGAGATCGGTTGCGGCAGGTTTCAAAAGCCCTGCGATAAAAAGGTTGAGTGATCCAAACCGGATGCCGAAGTGTCGCAAGCCGCGCCGCTCGGCCTGGTCAAGGGCTTTTACCTCGGCCTCGACCGACTTGCGCGGCAACACACCGAAGTGCTCCATCAACTGGTAAGCGACCGCGCGGGATGTGCCTGATAGCGCGACCTCAGCCTTTCCTGATGCGTGCGCTTTCAATGTAACATCAATATCGATCAGCGGGCGCAGGAGTTCCTCAATACGCGTGTCGATCCATTTTTGCAGCCGAAGCTCCACCGCGCTGGCCTCTTCGCTTGTCAAAATCAGATCGGGGGGGAGTTTGACACGCGGACGCAACAGCTCATCGCCCTTTACAAGGTCAGCGATCGCAACCCCGCGCCATTTGGCCCTCGCGCGACCGAAACCGCGCGATAGATCAAGCGTAAATTGTTCATCTGCTGCGGTGAGCAGCGCGCGGACGCGCGTTTCCATTTCACCGCGCAAGACCCGCTCACCCGCGGCACGCATGCGGCGAAAATCCTCTCCGCCAGCGGTAGCGTCGACATGGAAGCGAAAGCCATGGAGCCGCCCCAGTGTTTCGCCATCAACAATGACATGGTCGCCACCGAGATCACCCTCAGCAGCGGTTTCGACTTCCACCATTACCTCGCCCCTTTGCCTCAACTCGCGCATCAACATGGTTGTGCGACGGTCAACAAATCGTTGCGTCAACCGATCATGCAATGCATCCGACAAGCGGTCCTCAATCGCACGTGTACGTTCGGCCCAATGCGTGGCATCAGCAAGCCATCCGCTTTGATGCGCCACATAGGTCCAGACGCGGATACCCGCAATCCGCGCGGCTAAGGTATCGATGTCGCCCCCCACGATGTCAAGATGGGCAAGCTGACTTGCGATCCAATCCGTGGGAATGTGACCACCTGGTGCGGACAAATGCATGAAAATCTGGCCGACGAGACGTGCATGGTCATCGATTGAGAGTTTTCGAAAATCAGGAATCCGACAGCAGTCCCAGAGCATCTTGACCCGCTGGCGGCTATCTGCGCGCGTCAGGATATTATCGTCACGTGCAAGAATTTTGAGAAGTGTGAGATCACTCGCAGGGGGCGCACGATGAAAATCTGCCCGCTGCGGCGGCATTTCAAGCGACCGGCAAAGCGCCTTGACCGAGCGCATATCCAAATCGGCGTTGCGCCAGTAAAGGCGGCGGATCGTCTCGAAATTATGGTTTTCAATCGAGGAGACGAGCTCGTCGTCAAGCCCGCCCGCCAGGGGTGCGCGGCGGCCTTCCTCCGACTGGGCGAGCGCAACAAAGGTACCGTCTTCACTGTAACGGCCTGCGCGCCCGGCAATCTGACCCATCTCAGCAGGGGTCAGATGACGCTGGCGGCGGCCATCGAATTTATGTGTGCTCGCAAAGGCGACCAGCTTGATATCCATATTGAGGCCCATGCCGATCGCATCGGTTGCGACCAGATAATCAACCTCTCCCGATTGATACATGGCGACCTGAGCATTGCGCGTGCGCGGGGAAAGCGCCCCCATCACAATCGCCGCCCCGCCGCGTTGCCGCCTGATCAACTCGGCAAGCCCGTAAACCTGATGCGCACTGAACCCGACGACGGCACTGCGCCGCGGCAGGCGCGATAACTTTTTTACCCCGCCATAGCTGAGCGTCGAAAACCGAGGGCGCGAGCGCACCTCAATCCCCGGATAAAGTCGTTTCAAGAGCGGCGCGAGCGTTGCCGAGCCCAAGATCAGCGTCTCGACACGGCCACGGGCGCGCAACAGCCGTTGGGTGAAAACGTGACCGCGTTCGGGGTCCGCCGCCATTTGCGCTTCATCAATCGCCAGGAAAGCAACGTCGCGGTCGGTCGGCATCGCCTCGATCGTACAGAGAAAATAGCGCGGATTGAGGGGCATGATCTTTTCTTCGCCGGTGATCAGTGCCACCTGGCTCGAACCGCGTGCAGCCACGACACGATCATAGACTTCACGCGCGAGCAGCCGTAAGGGGAACCCGATAATCCCGCTGTCGTGCGCGAGCAATCGCTCGATTGCGAAATGGGTTTTGCCGGTATTTGTGGGACCGAGCACGGCGATGAGCCGGCCGGCGGTAAGCGCGGGACGATCTGACATGCATCCTATGTAAGACGGGTGTCCGAATGCGTCATGTCATTTGTCGAGAAAAAAGGGTTCGGATGAGATGGCGAGATATCGAAGCGCAGAAATTCGTGGCGAAAAACAACCGGTCCGATTCGCCATCGGACCCGGCACATTGGTGACCGCGGCCTTTATCGGCCCTGGCACGATTACGACAGCGAGCGTCGCAGGGGCTTCGTTCGGCTATGCCCTCGCCTGGGGATTGGTCGTGGCAACGTTTGCCGCCATTATTCTGCAAGACCTCGCCGCGCGGCTCGCGATCGTCAGCGACAAAGGTGTGGGCCGTTTACTTGGGGAAGCACTCCCGAAAGGGGTCTTGCGGTTTGTGATCATTGGCGTCGCCATCGTCGCACTTTATGGCGGAAATGCTGCGTATGAGGCGGGGAACCTGGTCGGCGGCGCTCTCGGCATCGGACTCTTGGTGAAGGACGTCGAGGTACCGCGGCTGGTTACGGTTCTTATTCCGACAACGATAGCGTCATTTGCTGTGATGAGCCCAAACTATCGCACAATCGAGCGGCGGCTGCTTGTCATCGTCGCGCTGATGGCGACGGCATTTTTAGTAACTGCGATCATCATCCTGTTTCGCACCCCCGAGACCCCTCCTGCGCCGCTTTGGCCGCTCCGCATCCCCAATGGTGGCGCCTCGATTGCCCTTGCGCTCGTTGGGACCACTGTCGTTCCCTACAATCTGTTCCTGCATGGGGCAGCCGCGCGCGAACGGTGGCACGGGGGCGGTGACACGGGGTCGGTTGATCAGATGCTCCGTGCGTCACGGATCGATACGGTTGTTGCCATTGGTCTCGGCGGTCTTGTTTCGCTCGCTATCCTGTTCCTGGCCGCGCGGTTGAGCTTCAGCACGTCGATTTACGGCCCGGCTGACATGGCGCGCGCGCTTGCCCCGCTGTTTGGGATAGCGGCACAGGGAATTTTTGCATTTGGCCTGATGACGGCGGGGGTCACATCTGCCGTCACCGCCCCCCTTGCCACCGCCTATGCTTTTGGCGAGTTTACCGGGCGAAAGGCACCATTTGGCAGTAGAGAATTTCGTACCGTGGCGCTCAGTGTCGTCTGGATCGGTGCTTTCTTTGCCCTTTTCGGAGGAACACCAATCGGGATTATTCTGACCGCACAACTCGCCAACGGGTTTCTATTGCCTTTTGCGGCGATCGGGCTGATGGCGCTTGGTATGTCACGCGCCATCATGGGGCGGCATCGCCTCACGGGTTTCCACTTAATATTGGTTGCGATTGTGGTTCTTGTCGCGCTCACGCTCGGGGGACGGCTTATCATGCGGACCTTCGGCGCACTTTGAAAAAAAATCGCCGATTTCACGGGTTTTTGCACGAGCCGCCGAATTGAGGCGAAACAGGGGCTAGTCAAATGCAATCAAATCGCTATGTAACCGCGGTATGTGCGTGGTCGAATATCGAAACCGGAAACGGCCCGCCAAAGACAACCGCTCCAATCGACTAAAAATGAAAGAGGTGATTTATGCTTGGACGTAAACTTCCCGAAGTGAAATTCCGCATGCGGGTGCGCGATGACAGCATTGAGGGGCCAAACCCGTTTCGGTGGGAGGTCAAGTCGACCTCTGACATCCTGGCGAATAAGAAAGCTGTGATTTTCTCGCTGCCAGGCGCATTCACACCGACCTGCTCGACCTTCCAAGTGCCTGATTTCGACAAACTGGCGGACGATTTCAAAGCAAAGGGCGTTGATGAGATCTTTTGCATATCGGTCAATGACGCGTTCGTGATGAACGCATGGGCCAAAGCGCAAGGTGTGAAAAACATTCGCATGCTGCCTGACGGTTCGGGCGAATTTACCCGTAAAATGGGCATGCTCGTCGCAAAAGATAATCTGGGCTTCGGCATGCGTTCATGGCGCTACGCGATGGTTGTCGAGAATATGGAAATCACGAAGTGGTTCGAAGAGCCCGGCTTTGTGGATAACTGCGAAGACGATCCTTATGGCGAAAGTTCTCCCCAAAATGTGTTGGAGAAGATGGCCGCTTAGGCATGGCGCTCCAACGCGCTTGAGGTTACAGAAAAAGACCGGGGCATTGCCTCGGTCTTTTTTTTGTGGGTGCGCTTGAAAAACCTTGACAAGACGAACACGCACTCTGCGCTTCGACAGCATAGTTTGGCCCGGGAGCCTTTTTCAAAATGAGCAACAATCGCGGCGATATTTACGAAGAATCATTGCGTTATCACCGTCGCGAACCGGCGGGAAAACTATCGATCCAGCCTACCAAGCCATTGGCCACAAGGCGTGATTTGGCGCTTGCGTACTCCCCCGGGGTTGCTTCCGCGTGCGAAGCCATTCGCGATGATCCAAACGAAGCCGCTAATCTGACGGCGCGGGGAAACCTTGTCGCCGTGATCACCAACGGGACTGCGGTTTTGGGCCTCGGTGCCATCGGTGCGCTTGCGTCCAAGCCCGTCATGGAAGGCAAGGCGGTCCTTTTCAAAAAATTTGCCCACATCGATTCGGTCGATATCGAAATCGACGAACAAGATCCGCAAAAGCTGATCGATATCATCGCGCCGCTGGAGCCCAGCTTTGGTGCGATCAATCTCGAAGATATTGGCGCGCCTGCCTGCTTTATCGTGGAAAAGGAACTACGCAGGCGAATGAATATCCCGGTCTTTCACGACGACCAGCACGGGACGGCAATTGTCGCCGGTGCGGCAGTCGTCAATGCACTCAAGATTGTTGGCAAAAAGATCGGCGATGTAAAACTTGTGTCGACGGGTGGGGGTGCCGCATCGCTCGCGTGTCTTGATTTGCTTGTGAGTCTGGGGCTCCCCAAAGCCAATATCACCCTCGTTGACCTTCACGGTGTGGTCCATGAAGGCCGTACCGAGGACATGAACCCCTATAAAAGCCGTTACGCCCGCCCCGACGCAAGCGCGCTCACGCTTAGCGATGCGATGGTCGACGCCGATATTTTTCTCGGGCTTTCCGCCCCAAAGGTTCTCACCCAGGACCATGTGAAATCGATGGCGGACAAACCGTTCATTCTTGCGCTTGCCAATCCCGAACCCGAAATCCTGCCAGAACTCGTTCAAGAGGTGCGCGATGATGCGATCATGGCAACCGGTCGGTCAGATTATCCTAACCAGGTCAACAATGTGCTCTGCTTCCCGTTTATTTTTCGCGGCGCGCTTGATTGTGGGGCGACAACAATCAACGAAGAGATGAAGATCGCGTGCGTGAAGGCGATTGCAGCACTGGCCGAGAAAGACGTGCCGGAAATGGTGGCCAAAACCTATCAGGGTGAGACGCTGGCGCTCGGCCCAAGCTATGTCATCCCCAAGCCATTCGATCCTCGCCTGATCCTCGAGATTGCCCCGGCTGTTGTCCGTGCCGCGATGGAAAGTGGTGTTGCGACGCGCCCGATTGAGGATTTCGAGGCTTATGAAGAGCGGCTATCCGCCTATGTTTTTCGTTCGGGCAACCTAATGGCACCGGTCTTCGACAAAGCCCGCGACGTGCAAAAGCGAGTGGTTTTTGCCGAGGGCGAGGACCCACGCGTTTTGCGCGCTGCCCGTGATCTGATCGGTGAGAAACTCGGGCGACCCATTCTAATCGGCCGACCATCAGTCATCGCCCGGCGCCTCGATGAGCTATCGATCAACCTCGATCTCGACATCGCGGTTGATGTGATCAATCCCGAACGCGATGAGCGCTATACCGATTACTGGCAGCACTATCATTCGGTGATGGAGCGGCGCGGCGTCACCCCCGAAACCGCGCGCACGGTCGTGCGCACGAATACCACTGTGATCGCCTCGCTGGCGCTCGATCGGGGCGAGGCGGATGCGCTCGTCTGCGGAAGCTACGGACGTTACGATTTCCATGCGCGCCACGTTATGGATGTAATCGGATTGAAAGACGGCGTGAGCGAGCCATCAGCGCTTGGCGTGTTGATGCTGCAAAAAGGTACATTCTTCATTTGCGACGCCTTCATCACCCAGGACCCAACCATCGAACAGCTTGTTGAGACCACGCTACTCGCTGCCGAAGAGGTGCGAAAGTTCGGGATTACGCCCAAGGTGGCACTCCTTTCGCAGTCGGACTTTGGTTCAGATACCAACGCCTCTGCATGTAAAATGCGTGATGCGGTTGCGGCGATCAAAGCGGCTGACCCGACGCTTGAGGTCGAGGGGGAAATGTCAGGTGAGGCTGCAACCGATCCGGCCTTGCGCGAACAACTTTTCCCGAACTCAATGTTGTCGGGCGTTGCCAATGTATTGGTTTTGCCCACACTCGAGGCGGCGAATATCAGCTATTCGCTTCTGAAGTCATTAGGGGATGGCCTACCGATTGGGCCATTGTTAATCGGTGCCCGAAAACCGGCACACATCGTATCCCCAACGGTGACAGCTCGCGGGTTGCTGAATACCGCGGCCTTGGCGCTGATTGATGAGGGCGAACGCCCTGACGGGCTCAGCACGAGGTCATAACGCTTTAGGTATCGGGAAAAGACTAAGCCGTTCCCGTTTTATGGGCAGCAAAAAAGAGTGAGTGACCGCCGCATCGCTCATCATTCAGCACAATCTCGATCGTTCGAAATCCCTCAGCTTCAGCGAAATCGCGATAGGTTTCTGGAGCTAAGCTTGCATGAAAGACGGTTTTGCCCGCCACCGTTCCCGTGACTTCGCCCTCACCTGTCCCAATCGTGAGTAGGATTGCCCCGCCGGGGTTGATCTGCTGCATGAGGCGGGGCAAAGCTGCCTTTTGTTCGGTGACAGTCAGGTGGAAAAATCCTCCCCAACTGACAATCGCGTCGAAGGGCCCGAGCTTTCGATACTCATCCGGGTCTCGCATATCGCCGACCACCCATTTGGCGCGAGGGTAGGAAGTTGTGACAAAGCGCCCTTCAGCGAGTGCGATCATCGCCGGCGCGTAATCAAGCCCGGTGAGCGCAAAACCGCAATCCAAAAGATAACGCGAAACGGGCTCTCCCGCGCCACACCCCAAATCAAGAATATGCCCTTTGGGCTGAACGGCCTCCACGAACGGTTTCAGCCACACCTCTTCGCCAGCCAAGCGCGAACGATGAAGGTCATACGTCACTGCATTTTCTTCATACACGGCTTGCGTGTTGGCAGAAATCGCTTTCCAATCCTGCGAATCCATTTTCCAGTCGAGCCTCTTTTTTCTCAATCAAAACCGTCTAAACCATTGCTGAGCAGAAGAAATCGAAAGCGCTGATTTTTAGCATGGTCAACGTCGCTTGCCTCATTCGTTAAATTCGTTAGAATGCGTCGCGTTGGGGTGCTCATTTTCTTTAGACCAGTTGATCAATCTTCGAAGCAAATTTCAAGGACATCCATGCCAGACACGGTTGAAATCAAACCCATTGAGGAACAATGCATCGACCATGGTATGCGCATGACCGATCAGCGCCGGGTCATCGCCCGCGTTCTGGATACCGCTGACGACCATCCAGACGTCGAAGAGGTTTATCGCCGGTCAATCGCGGTAGATCCGAAAATCAGCATCGCCACGGTTTATCGTACCGTCCGGCTTTTTGAGGAAGCGGGGATTATTGAGCGCCATGATTTCCGCGATGGTCGATCGCGCTACGAGCCTGCAACCGATGACCACCATGACCATTTGATCGATATTGATACGGGTGACGTTCTCGAATTTCACAATGAGGAAATTGAGGAATTACAACGGCGCATCGCTGAAAAGCTTGGCTATGATCTGGTAGATCACCGGATGGAACTTTATGGCAAGCGCCGTAAGCGTGCTGCTGGCTCCGGTGGGTCTTAACCCTGAATGGCGAGTGAAATTGCAGAACAGCAGGGCGAACCACTCGTAGACGACAGTGGCGCAATGGATTTCCGTCCCTGGCGCGCACTCGCCCAAACCGGACTCGTCGCACTGGTACTGATGCCGCTCCAGGCGCTGTTGGTGCGGTTTGCCCCTCAGTTTTCGTATTCTCTTCCACGCATGTTCCACGCGAGTTTCTGCAAAACCACGGGTGTGCAGGTTCTAACGCGGGGGCAAGCTGTACGCGGCCGGCCCGTTCTATATGTCGCCAATCATCTCTCCTGGGTCGATATTCCCGTGGTGGGTAGCCGCATCGATACCTGTTTTGTGGCCAAGTCCGAAGTTCGCGGCTGGGGTATTTTTGGGCTGTTTTCACGGTTACAGCGCACGATCTTTGTTGATCGCGAACGCCGCCACAAGTCAGCAACCCAACGCAACCTCATGGTTGATCGTTTTCGGGAAGGGCGTGGTATCGTCCTGTTTGCCGAAGGCACCAGCACTGACGGCAATTCGGTTCTTCCCTTCAAAACCGCGCTTTTCAGCGTCGCGGAGGCGGCAACGAGCGGCGAATATGGCCCACCGGTTGATCTTTTGGTACAGCCCGTAACGGTTTCCTATACCCGCGTGAATGGCATTCCCATCATCCGCGGCAATCGACACAAGGTGGCCTGGATTGGCGATGCCGAATTGATGCCGCACGCCTGGGAGTTTTTGAAGTTAGGCCGGGTGACGGCACTCGTGCAGTTTCACGAGCCGGTGCGTCCAGAGGCCTTTGCCTCGCGGAAAGAACTCGCACAGCACTGTCAGGCTGAAGTCGCCCGCGGCCTTGCGCTCGCCAATGGGGGACGGTTTGAGGCTGACCCATGAGACTTTTCAAACGCCTTCCGCCTCTCAAAGTTGATTTTCCATCTGTGTCCGGCTTGACAAACCTGGTGAAACGGGGCACCCGCTCGCCCTCATGAGCCAAGCTGCAAACATAACATCGACGTCATCAGATACCCCCGCAAAGCGGCTTTTCATCAAGACCTACGGGTGTCAGATGAATGTCTATGATAGCGAGCGGATGGCGGAGGTCATGGCGAAAGAAGGCTACGCGCTTTCCGACACGCCGGACCATGCCGACGTGATCATTTTGAATACCTGCCATATTCGCGAAAAGGCGGCTGAAAAGGTCTATTCCGATATCGGCAGGTTGCGCCCGCTCGGCGAGGGGAAATCAGCCTCCGAAAAGCCGGTGATTGCCGTTGCGGGGTGTGTGGCCCAGGCCGAAGGTGCCGAAATGATCCGCCGTGCACCCCTGGTCGACATGGTTTTTGGACCACAAAGTTATCATGAGTTACCCGAGCTTGTGCAGTCGGCCCGCGCGCACCATGCAATGGGAAAACGACCCAACCTGGTCGTCACCGAATTTGTTGAAGGCGATAAGTTTGACGCGCTGCCGAAGGGGCGCCCCGCGCGGCGCGAGGCGACAGCATTTCTAACTGTTCAGGAAGGCTGCGACAAATTTTGTACCTTCTGCGTTGTGCCCTACACCCGCGGTGCAGAAGTCTCTCGCCCCGTTGCTGCAATTGTCGAGGAAGCTCGCGCGCTTGCAGCGTCAGGCGTTGTCGAGGTCACATTGCTCGGCCAGAATGTGAATGCCTACCACGGTGTTGATGCCGCGGGCCGCGAAGTCTCGCTTGGGGATTTGCTTTTCCATCTTGCCGACAAGGTGCCCGACATTGTGCGTTGGCGCTATACGACATCACACCCGCGCGACATGCATGCCCGGCTTTATGCGGCTCATCGCGATATTCCCGCCGTGATGCCCTATTTGCATTTGCCGGTTCAATCAGGTTCAGACCGAATATTGAAGGCCATGAACCGGCGTCATACCGCAGATGATTATCTGCGTGTGATTGACCAGTTGCGCGACGGGCGGCCTGATCTTGCGCTGTCTGGCGATTTCATCGTTGGATTTCCCGGCGAAAGCGACGCTGATTTTGAAGCAACGATGAGGCTGGTCGAACGTGTCGGTTATGCTCAAGCCTACTCTTTCAAATATTCCCAACGCCCCGGGACGCCCGCCGCTGATCTTGACGCACAGGTTGAGGATTCAGTGAAGGCTGAGCGTCTTACCGCGCTTCAGGCCCTGCTTACCGATCAGCAGGTTGCCTTCAATCATGCCTCCGTCGGATCGACAATGCAGGTTCTCCTTGAACGGAAAGGCAAAAAGTCCGGCCAACTTGTCGGGCGCAGTCCGTTTATGCAGGCGGTTCATGTGGAAATTGCCGCCGCCTCACCCGTTCGATCGCTGGACGATCAGAGTGCTTCCGGTTATGGTTTCTCCGACATGGATGAGGGTGAGCTTTTGCAGTCTATTCACAATTGTCGGATCGTCAGTGCGGGGCCCCGGTCGCTGGGTGCCCAATTGATACGGGATGAAAGTGAAATCTTCGCTGCGCCCCTTTCTGCGACATCGGAAAAAGGATAATCGTATCTTGGATCGTGACGACATGTCTGCTGACAGCCTTACGCCCACAGATACGACTGCCGCTCCCTGTCTTACGATTGATTTCGCGCGCGATGAACTGATCCCTCCGCTGTTCGGCGACTATGATCAGAACCTGGCGTTAATCGAACAGCGTCTCGGCGTTCGGATTGCGGGTCGGGGCGCGCGGGTTGTAATTGATGGCCCCCCCTCTGCCTGTCACCGGGCGGAAGATGTTCTGCAGGAGCTATACGACCGGCTTGCTCAAGGGTTTGAGGTTGAGATTGGCGATGTCGAAGGGGCGATTCGCATGGCGAATACCCTGGCGCCAGGAATATCCGAACTCCCACACTTGGATATGCCGTCAAATTCTCGGCGAGGCGAAGATCATCCCCGGCGTGAACCGAAGCCTTTGGATGCGAAACCGTCGAAGCCATCGGTTGCAATGAAAGGGAAATCCAAAGATCAGCGCGGGGCAAATGCGCCGGTCATTTCGAGCCGGAAAAAGACCCTTATGCCGCGCTCACCGGGCCAGTCGGTTTATATGAGGGCGCTCGCCTCTTCGGAGATGGTATTCGCGGTTGGACCTGCGGGAACAGGGAAGACATATCTGGCGGTGGCCAAAGCCGTTGCTGCGCTGGAAGCGGGTGAGGTTGACCGTATCATACTGTCTCGCCCGGCGGTTGAAGCAGGGGAAAGCCTGGGCTTCCTGCCTGGCGACATGAAGGAAAAAGTCGATCCATATCTTCGACCGCTCTATGACGCTCTTTATGACATGATGGCCTCACAACAGGTTGAAAAAGCGATCAACTCGGGCGTCATCGAGATTGCGCCGCTCGCTTTCATGCGTGGGCGCACGCTTTCCAACGCGTATGTGATCCTTGATGAAGCGCAGAACACCTCCATTATGCAGATGAAGATGTTTTTAACCCGCTTCGGCCAAAACAGTCGCATGGTTGTGTGCGGGGACCCGTCGCAAGTCGATTTGCCGCCCAAAATCACATCGGGCCTTCGCCATGCCCTTGGCGTATTGTCGGATATACTGGGGATCTCGGTTGTGCGTTTTGGGACTGAAGATGTCGTTCGCCATGCGCTCGTTGGACGGATTGTTAGCGCCTATGCAAGCGACGATGGCAGTGGACCAAGGCCCTGACCTTCACTATGCCTGCTCAAGACGATACAAAAGATGAGATCCGGTCTCGGTTGGAATATGAAAACATGACCCCCGCATCTGCTGATTGTGAAACGGCGCACCGCTATCGTGCCTGCGGGCTCACAATTGAAGTTTTGATTGATGACCCGTCGTGGGATGCACCCGTAACTGAACCCGCGGGCAAAAGCCTGATCGGCATTGAAGATGGATGGTTCAATTTCCTCAGTCAGGTTGCGACCCGTGCGTATTCAAATTTAC
>JBCDDR010000056.1:0-13590 GCA_039180205.1 Pseudomonadota bacterium
CACCTTCGGCATTTATCGCTTTTGGGCGAAAACCCGTGTTCGACAATATCTTTGGGGTCATACGCGGTTCTATAACGAACATATGGAATACAGCGGTACCGGAAAGGAGCTGTTTGTCAGCTTCCTAATCGTCTTTTTTCTGGTTTTGCTGCCGCTTTATATTGCCTATTTTTATGTGAACACCCTGATTCAGGGTGGGAACTACGTCGGCGGCGGCGTTGCTTACTTCATCTTGGTTTTGTTTACATTTTATCTGTTCGGTGTCGCGGTCTACCGAGCATTTCATTATAAGCTGACGCGTACCATTTGGCGGGGGATCCGCGGCGGTATGCGGCACCGGGGGTGGTCCTATGCCTTGGAATATTGGTGGCGGTCGTTACTGGTCCTCTTGACCTTCGGCCTCTATTCCCCGATTTCGACCACAAGACTTTGGGATCGCCAGATGCGCGAAGCAAGTTTTGGCTCGTTTGGTTTTGAGGCGAGCACCCGGGCGAAACCGCTTTGGGTTCCTGTCATCGCCGCCATTTTATCCGTCGCCATATTCAGTGGCGCCGTTTTTGGCATCTTCAGCACGATCACCAGTTCTCAGGAAACGGGCGGGCAACCACCGCTTGCGCTCGTATTTTTGTTACTGGGCCTCTATTTCGCAGCTTTCCTGATTTTTCCTTTCTTATCGATCTGGTTTAACGCGGTTTTTTACCGACAAGCGTTTCAGAACCTTCGCTATGGCAACGTCGGATTTACCTTTGATGCGACGCTGGGCGACTGGTTCAAATATTACCTCGTGAATGTACTTATTGTCGCGTTTACGTTTGGGCTGGGCGCAATGGTGCTACCCTTTCGCCTGTGGAATTTCATGATTTCACATCTTCATGTGGAGGGCACTCTGGATACGACGGAGCTTATGCAGTCATCGCAACAACTGCCAAGCCATGGAGAGGGCCTTGCTGATGCACTTGATATCGGAGGGATCTGATACTGAATGTATGACGGTACGCTCTATGACGGAAAGACGGCAGACGGGAAGGAGGTCCAATTTCAGATTTCGCCTGAGAATGTGATTCTGTTTGATGATCTTGGCCGCCGTCTTGAGCAGATTTCAATTGACCGAATCGAGCGGGTATCGCGGACACCGCGCCTGGTACTGGGGCATCGCGATCGATTTGGTTGGCGGCTCATCGTCAATGGAGACCTGAAGGCGGACGATGACTCGCGCATCATCAAAAAAAGCAGTTGGGCGCGATTGCAGAAACGCTATGGCCTCGTACCGTTATTGGCTGGGTGCGCCGGGTTGTTCGCATTGGTTGTATCGGTTGCGCTCAATTTTTCCGCCGTTGTGGTGCCATTGATCCCCGATGGCGTCGCGCGGGCGATTGGCGACCAGTTTCAATCGGCGTTTGTATCGTCCAAAGACGTATGTACCGAAGAGCAGGGGAACCAGGCGCTCCAGCGCTTGACAGATAAGCTCACCCCGCAGGATGGGTTGCGATTTGCTCCCAATGTCGTGGTCGCGGATATGGGGATCGTTAACGCATTCGCTTTGCCCGCAGGCCATGTGGTGATTTCGAAACAACTCATCGATGCGGCGGATAGCCCGGATGAGGTTGCCGGCGTACTTGCCCATGAAATCGGTCACACGCGGTACCGGCATTCGATGCATGCTCTGGTGGATGCCCTAGGGGTTTTCGCCCTGTTAGGGGCGCTTGGGGGCGATTTTGGCGGGTTGAGCGAGTTGGCGGTCGTTCTCAGGCGGAGCCGGGCGGCAGAGCGCGAGGCAGATGCCTTTGCGTTGGAAAGCTTGGATGCAGCTAACATTTCGCCCGAGGGATTCGCAGCTTTTTTCAGGCGGATTGATCTGGAAAATTTTTCTTTGCTACAGGAAAGCGGCGAAAATCCCGACGATAAAGGTGGCGTGGAAACCGACGACGATGAAGCCGGGCAACCTTCCGAAAGCGAAGCGGCAAACGCAGACGAAGACAAGCAAATCCAATCTGACGATGGACCTTCGGGCGAGACAGAAGAAGATGATCGTCGTCGTTTTCAGACCTGGTTTGAACGGTTTGAAAGTTTCGCATCAACGCACCCGAATACCAAACAACGGATGGAGTTGGTTGAAGCTGCGATCGACCCTTTGCGGGTCTATGATGCAGCGCTCTCCGATGAGGAATGGCAGGTGCTAAAGTCCATCTGCGGGTTGCCATCAAACGACGAGGACGAGGCAACTGACCCGGGCGATCCTGCGGTTACAAAGGCGGAAGCGGCATCAAACTGAGCTTCGGTTAAATGACAACTGGTGCCCATTCCATAGAACAAAGCTCACCCAAAAAAACAAAGGAGGCCGCAGCCCCCTTTATCGAATGTCCATTCTAGTCAGGATGATCAGGAGTCGTTTTCATCGTCTTTCATCGACGTATCAACAACGTCCGACAAATCGGCATCCTCGTCGTCGAGACTGACATCACCCAACACATCGTCATCCGAATCGTCGTCCTCAACTTCGATTTCAGCATCATCCTCGATCAATGTCGCTGCCTCATCGGTCTCATCTTCTTCCGATTCTTCTTTCGGCTTCGGCTGTGGCGCGGGCATGCTTGCCTGTTTCGATTTCAAAACCGGCTCAGGTTCAAACGTATGCTGGCAGTTTGGACAGATCGCGGGCGAGCGCGCGAGGTCGTAAAACTTGGTGCTACACTCGGGACAGATAATCTTCTGGCCCCATTCGGGTTTGACCATGTGGTCTCATCCTTTCATTTCATTCTAAACGCGTTTGCCCCACTACAGATCGGTTGCTGGCAAAGCGGGGAATAAACGAGACACTGCACATGTTGCTGTGTCGTTTACATCAAAAAATCTGAGAAGCACCGCATAAAGCGCCGGTTCGCCGCTGGCAAGTGCAAAGAGGGAAAAGTGCAGTGGCGAGGCTTGTCCCTGTTTCACGTGCTTCCGATCGACAGAGTTTGCGATCGATCGGACTTGACGCATCGCAACGCTGCGCCCAAACCTGCCTTCTATGACAGAACGAATTCAGAATGAGGTGGCGCCCCGGCATGGCATGCGTCTAGTCGCAGCGCCTTCGAATGATCTTAAAGGGACGGCGGTTGTACCTGGGGACAAGTCAATCTCGCACCGCGCGCTCATTTTTGGCGCACTGAGTATCGGAAAAACCGAGATCACCGGCCTATCGCGCGGTGAGGATGTGATCGCCACTGCTGAGGCGCTTATTGATCTGGGCGTCCAGATTGATGGACTTGACGATTATGTTCGTGGAGCTTGCAACACCGTCAGCGTTTATGGGCAGGGCGTTTCTGGGCTTAAAGAACCAACGCGCCCGCTCGATTTGGGAAATTCAGGAACCGGTGTACGTCTTTTGATGGGGGTTGCCGGACAACATGATTTCCCATCCATTTTTACAGGTGATGAGTCATTAAGTGGCCGGCCGATGGGCCGGGTTGCCAAACCACTTCGAGCGATGGGAATATCGGTTGAGGGCCGCGAGGGTGATTTGTTGCCGATGCGCGTGGTTGGCCCTCCTGACCTGATGCCGATTGTCTATGAGATGCCGGTTGCTTCGGCGCAGGTGAAGTCGGCGATTTTGTTGGCAGCTCTCGCCGCGCCGGGGATCACCGAGATCATCGAGCCGTCGCCGAGCCGTGACCATTCAGAGCGCATGGCGCGCTATTTTGGAGCAGACGTCAAAACGTCCCTAGGGGATGATGGCCGTCCCCATATTTTGGTTCGCGGCGAGATTGAGCTTCAAGCCGCAGATATAAATGTCCCCACTGATCCATCGGCGGCTGCATTTCCCATCGTCGCGGCGCTCATCAGCAACGCAGGGTCGGTGTGCGTACCCAATGTTTGTGTGAATAAGACACGGACGGGCCTGTTTGAGGTGCTCCAGTCGATGGGCGGGGATATTCGTTTTGAGGACGAACGCGATCAGGGCGGCGAAGCTGTTGCCGATATTTTCGCGACGTCAAGCCATCTCGAGGGCGTGGACGTGCCGACCGAGGTGGCGCCGCGTATGATTGACGAATATCCGATTCTTGCGGTGGCGGCGGCCTTCGCCAGCGGGCGTACCCACATGCCGGGCATCGCTGAACTGCGCGTTAAAGAGAGTGATCGGATCGCGAAAATGGTGGAAGGGCTTACCCTTTCGGGGGTGAAGGCTGTTGCGGGCGACGATTTCATGACAGTTGAAGGGGCCCGGGGCGGGGTCGCAGGCGGCGTAACCATCGACAGTGCGCTCGATCACCGGATTGCCATGTCGTTCGCGGTTTTGGGATTGGGTTCCCAAGCGCCGATTGAGCTTACAGGGGCCGCTGCGGTTCGCAGCAGCTTCCCAGGGTTCGCGGCCCTGATGCGCACGTTGGGCGCTGACATTACCGAGCGCGAATGAAGGGATTGCGAGGATGATCATAGCGGTAGACGGTCATGCGGCGTCGGGGAAGGGTACATTTGCCAAGCGAATTGCCCAGCATTTTGGGTTCCACTATCTTGATACAGGCAAGCTCTACCGCGCGGTTGCGCTGAGCGTTTTGAATGCAGGCGAAGACCCCGATAACGCGGCGGCGGCTGGGGCTGCTGCGGCTCATCTTGAGCTCAGCTGGCTTTCGCATCCAGATATTGAATTAGAGGCGACCGGTGGAGCAGCGTCGCAGGTTGCTGTGCACGAGGATGTACGAGGAGCCCTCACATCCTTTCAACGCGATTTTGGGCGTAAACCTCCGGGCGCAATATTGGATGGGCGTGATATCGGTACAGTCATTTGCCCCGATGCGGAGCTCAAGTTTTTTATAACGGCAACGGCTCACGAGCGTGCGTTGAGGCGGCTCAAACAGCTTGGTGAGGATGCCAGCAATCCTGATCGTGTGCAGGCCATGCAAGCTGAGATCGAAGCCCGCGATCATCGCGATCAAACCCGGGCCGTGGCGCCGCTTAAGCCTGCAAAAGATGCCCTCTTGCTCGATACGACAAATCGGGATATAGACGCCATCGTTGAGTGGGGAGTGGCCGAAGTCGGAAAGGTTTTGGCGGCACGTAACGTGGAGGCTCCCATCACCTAACGGCCTTACTTGATGTGTCGGGTTTCATTCTTGTTACTCACCTCAGCAAGACGGGTGTTTTCAGTCCTTCGGTGGGCGGGATGTCTGTTTCGGTATATAACCGAAATGGAGGCATTGCGCGCGCAGTGGGATGTTTTGCGTATGTTGTGCCCTTGTGTGAGGTCGTCGTCGGAGTGCGATTGACCCAAATGAAATGAAAGACCGTCGGAACCAACCGGCTGGCCAGAAAACAGATTTTGAATATGAAAGTGAGACGAACCTTATGAGTTCAGCTGCAATGGAATCGCCAAGTCGCGATGATTTTGAAAGTATGCTCAACGACAGTTTGAGCGCCTCTGGCACGTTTGAAGGCCAGGTTGTCACCGGTCGCGTGTTGGCGGTTGAGAATGACATGGCCATCGTTGATGTCGGCCTGAAAGCCGAGGGCCGTGTTCCGCTGAAGGAATTTCAGCGTGAGGGTGAGGATTTCAAACTCACGCCTGGCGATAATGTGGATGTATATGTCGACCGCGTTGAAAACGCGATGGGTGAGGCGATCCTCTCGCGCGATAAAGCGCGCCGGGAAGAGGCCTGGAACAAACTCGAAAAACTGAATGATGACCATGGCCGTGTTGAAGGCGTGATCTTCGGCCGTGTGAAGGGTGGCTTCACGGTCGACCTTTCGGGCGCCGTTGCCTTTCTGCCGGGGAGCCAGGTCGATATTCGTCCCGTTCGCGATATAACGCCGCTTATGAACATTCCCCAGCCCTTCCAAATCTTGAAAATGGATCGGAAACGCGGGAACATTGTGGTGTCCCGCCGGGCAATTCTCGAAGAAACACGCGCGGAACAGCGGTCCGATCTTATCCAAAACCTCGCCGAAGGACAGGTTGTTGACGGAATTGTTAAAAACATCACCGAGTATGGTGCCTTCGTTGATTTGGGCGGAATTGACGGGCTCCTCCATGTCACCGACATGTCGTGGCGCCGGGTTGGCCACCCTTCAGAAATTTTGAACATTGGTGATACGGTCAAAGTTCAAATTGTACGGATCAATCGCGAAACCCAACGGATCAGCCTCGGTATGAAGCAACTGCAGGCCGACCCCTGGGATGCTGTGGAAACCAAATACCCGATCGGTAGCAAATTCACAGGCCAAGTCACTAATATTACCGATTATGGTGCCTTTGTTGAACTTGAGCCCGGGGTTGAGGGTCTTGTCCACGTATCCGAAATGTCGTGGGTGAAGAAAAATGTTCATCCCGGCAAGATCGTCTCGACCAGTCAAGAGGTTGAGGTGATGATCCTTGAGGTAGACCCCAACAAACGTCGGGTGAGCCTGGGGCTCAAGCAATGCATGTCAAACCCTTGGGAAAACTCCTCCGAAACATTTACGCCCGGGACGACTGTCGAAGGCGAAATCAAGAACATCACTGAGTTCGGCCTGTTCATCGGTCTCGATGGCGATGTCGATGGTATGGTCCATATGACCGACATTGACTGGGAAGCGTCAGGTGACGAAGCCATCCAACGCTACCGCAAAGGCGAGGTGGTCAAGGCTGTGGTGCTTGATGTCGATATCGATAAAGAGCGAATCAGCTTGGGGATCAAGCAATTGCTCAAGGATCCTTACACGGCATTGGAAGGCAAGCGCCGCGGCGATGCGGTGACCTGTTCGGTTGTGGCTGTGACCGATGGCGGGGTTGAAGTTGAAGTTGGTGATGATGGCCCGCGCGCCTTCATCCGACGTAGCGACCTCAGCCGGGATCGTAACGATCAGCGCCCAGAGCGTTTCGCAAAGGGCGATAAGATTGACGCGATGATCAGCTCAATTGATCGCAGCAATCAGCGCCTACAACTGTCGGTGAAAGAACTTGAAATTCGTGAGGAAAAACAAGCGGTTGAACAATATGGTTCAACCGATTCCGGAGCCAGCCTTGGGGATATTCTTGGCGCGGCTTTGAAAGCGAAACAAGACGAGGATTAGACAATTCTTTGCACGTTCGCCCCGAAAGGCTGGGTGTGGTTGTTCACCATAGATCGAGGGCCGGTACCGTGAGGTGCCGGCTCTTTTTTTTTGTAAGCCGAAGCGGTCTGATCGAAGAAAATTTCGAAACTTCGGGGGCAAATGCTTGACGCTGCGGTTTTTTTTGCGAAGATGTCGAAACTGTGGCATGACAATGTTCGAGAGCCGCCACTCCTGATCGGGAGTCCGCCAAGGGGAAGCGGAATGATAAAATCAGAATTAATCGCGCAGCTAGTGGAAGATAATCCGCACCTGTATCAGCGCGACGTCGAACGTATCGTCGCCACGATCTTTGATGAAATTACCGCCGCCCTTGCCAGGGGGGACCGGGTCGAATTGCGCGGCTTCGGTGCCTTTTCGGTCAAAAATCGCCCGGCGCGTATCGGACGCAATCCGCGAACCAATGAAATGGTTTCGGTCGATGAGAAATGGGTCCCCTATTTCAAAGCGGGGAAAGACCTTAGAGAGCGTCTGAACGAGGATTAGTGGTCTGCGAATTTCGCTCGCAAGCTTTCCTGAGACAGGGTCACCATCCCCCCGAATGCCATTTTGATCAATTCCGAACGCGGTGATTGTTCGCCTCCTCGCTAGCGAAGGTGCGCGCGATAACTCCTTTTGCCTTCCGTCGTTCCGCTCCTCTTTTCACTGGTCCCCGCGCGGCGAATGACTTATCTCTCCAGCCTGACAAGTCGGCAAGCGTTCGTGAAGGTGCGTTACGGAGAGTTTGAAATGATTAAGGTCCTGATTTGGCTGATTTATATAGGGGTGGGCGCAGCCGCCATTGCACTTTCGGTCGCGAATCGGGAGCCCGTTCCGGTCAGTTTGGCACCGCTTCCCTATATCTTCGAAATCCCAATGTATTTCCTCTTTTTCATTTTTGCCGCGCTGGGCTTATTCCTGGCGGGTCTTGGCGGCATTGTGCGTCAGGGGATTTGGCGACATCGCGCAAAAAAGGCCGAAAAGCTCGTCTTGCAGCTCGAAGCGAAATTAGATGACCGAGAAGCTGAACGCGAACGTGCTCAGGCTGATATCATGACGGCACAGGCGAAGCTGATCGCAGCGCAGGATGGGGAGATGGAAAGCGCCAATGTGGTCCCAGCGGCGCTCCCGCTCGAAAAAAAGAGGAGCCGTTGATGCGGATGTCGAACTTGGTCGAGCGTTCGGGTGTCGCCCGCATTGCCTGACCACGGCGATATTGTCGCTGGGGAAGCGCGCGCCCGGGTCTACTGTGCCATCGATACAGTTGATCTTGAGGCTGCGACCGAACTTACGCGCACGCTTATAGGTGCCGTTGACGGCATCAAACTTGGTCTTGAATTTTTTCTGGCGAATGGATCATCAGGTTACGCCCGGATTGCTGACCTTGGCCTTCCGATCTTTCTCGATCTCAAGTTTCATGACATCCCCAACACCGTAGCTGGCGCTATGCGTGCGGTGAAACCTTTAGCGCCCAGAATACTTACCATTCATGCTGGGGGTGGTGAGGCGATGATGCGCCGCGCGGTTGAAGCCGCCGATGACTTTCACCCGCGGCCCTTTGTGGTCGGCGTCACGGTTCTCACCAGTTTAGATGCGGATGACCTGAAGGCGCTGGGGGTCGATGGCGACCCCCGCCGCCAGGCCGAACGCTTGGCCGGGCTCGCAATCGGCTCGGGTCTCGATGGGATCGTCTGTTCACCGCATGAGCTTGGTGCGTTGCGTCGCGCGTATGGTGATGACTTCGTAGCGGTCGTCCCCGGGCTCCGCCCGAGTGCGGAGACAGTCGCCCGGTCGGGAGAAATTACTGGTGATGACCAAAAACGCATAATGACGCCTCGTGCTGCCCAGTCGGCGGGGGCATCGGTTTTGGTGATCGGTCGGCCCATTACCCAGGCCGAAGACCCCCGCGCCGCCGCGCTCGCCATTCGCGCGTCGCTCGCCGATCCAAACTGAGGTGCCAACGCGCCGCGCTTGTGGCATACCACTCTGATGTCACTCGGTCCTGCCTTTCGCCATCGTGTTGTTCTTGCTGCGATGGGTGTTGATAGCTTCGATTACGTCCACCCTGAGCCATTGCCGCCCGGGCAGATATGTATTGTTCCCCTCGGCCCGCGAGAGGTTGTTGGCGTCGTTTGGGATCACCCGCTGGACGATGGATATCCGCTCGAAAAGTTGAAACCGGTAAACCAGGTACTCGACTTTGCGCCGTTTCAGGATGATCACCGTCGCTATCTTGAATGGGCTGCGAAATACTACATGGTGCCGCTTTCACAAATGGTGCGAATGGCGGTGAATCCTCATGTGGTAAAGGCCGCCCTTCCTCAGATCGCTGTCTTTTTTGTCGATCGGGTTGGTGATCTGCGGATGACACCCGCACGGAGCCGGGTCATTGACTATCTTCGTCGCTCCCCCGGGCGATCCGCAGCACAAATTCGAAAACAAACCGGCGCAAGCCCTGCGATCATCAAAGCCATGGAGCGGGCAGGGGCGCTGCGTCGGGAAATACATGAAAAGCGATCACCGATACCTGACTACATCCCCAATTTTTCCCCTGTACATTTGCGTGAAGAACAGGCCGACGCCGCTGCGCACCTGATGAGAGCGGTTTCGGCGCAAAAATTTTCGGCAACCCTGCTTCAGGGCGTGACGGGCTCGGGGAAAACCGAAACCTATTTCGAGGGTATCGCGGAGGCACTGCGCAAGGGTCGTCAAACACTGGTTCTGCTGCCCGAGATTGCGCTTACAAATCAGTGGCTCAACCGGTTTCAGTCTCGCTTCGGCGCGCCGCCGCTTCTTTGGCATTCAGGCATGACGCAGACGGCCCGGCGCGATGTCTACCGCGCGGCGATTGCGAGGGGTGGCGTTGTTGTTGGAACCCGCTCTGCGTTGCATCTCCCGTTTGCCAGGCTGGGTCTGGTGATTGTTGATGAAGAGCATGATACAGCGTTCAAGCAGGAGGAGGGTGTGCGCTACAATGCGCGGGACCTTGCCGTTGTCCGAGCGAAATTTGCCGGCGCACCGGTTGTTTTGGTGAGTGCAACGCCGTCGCTTGAAACCACTCATAATGTTGCCGAAGGGCGATATGACCGCATCACTCTTTCCGAGCGACACGGCAAAGCGACGCTTCCTGAGACGCGCCTGATCGATTTACGCCAATCACCGCCAGACCGGGGCATGTGGATCTCGCCACCATTACGTGAGGCGCTTGAGGCTCGGGTAGGTTCGGGTGAGCAAAGCATGCTTTTTTTGAACCGTCGCGGGTATGCGCCTCTCACACTCTGCCGGTCCTGCGGTTTTCGGCTCTCGTGCCCGCAGTGCACCGCATGGCTGGTGGAGCATCGCTTTCGTGATCGTATGGAATGCCATCATTGTGGCTATGCGGTGCCCCGTCCCCAAACCTGCCCGGAATGTGGGGCTGAAGATAGTTTTGTTGCGTGTGGACCGGGTGTTGAAAGACTGACCGAAGAGGTGATGGGGATTTTTCCGGATGCGCGGACTGCTGAGGTCACCTCAGATACCATAACGAGTCCGCTCGCAGCTGCGCAGATGGTTGAGGCGATTGAAAGCGGTGCTGTCGATATTATCATTGGCACCCAGATGATTGCGAAAGGGTATCATTTTCCAGCGCTGACGCTTGTCGGGGTGATTGACGGCGATCTCGGGCTCCAGGGCGGTGACTTGCGCGCATCTGAACGAATGTTCCAGCAGACGTTGCAGGTGGGCGGGCGCGCGGGACGGGCACGTCGTCCTGGCGAGGTGTTGATCCAAACCCATGTGCCTGATAGCCCGGTGATGGCGGCGCTGATCACTGGGGACGTCGATGCATTTTTGAAGGCCGAAGCCAATGCGCGCGCGCCCGCGGCAATGCCCCCTTTTGGTCGGCTTGCGGCGTTGATCCTCTCTCACACCGATGGCGCTGCCTTGGCGGCAGAGGCCAAGCGACTGGCGCGTTTTGTGCCGCGATCGGAAATCTCGGTCCTGGGTCCCACGCCTGCGCCGCTTTCCATGGTGCGGGGTCGCCACAGAGTTCGGTTCTTGATCCATTCGCGCTCTTCATCGTTGCTGATACAGCCCTTTTTGGCCGAGTGGCTCGGGGCGGCGGGGGGTGTGCGCGGCGCACGGCTTCAGATCGATATCGACCCCTATAGCTTCTTGTGAAGTGTGCCGAACGGTTGGTATAGGTCTTTGAGCGTTGTCTCCGTAGCTCAGCAGGATAGAGCGGCAGATTCCTAATCTGGAGGTCGTGGGTTCGAATCCCGCCGGGGACACCAATTCCATCTGTCCGACCCGGAGACATGGATAAAAGATTGTACCGGACACATGGGTGACACTTTGCAATTCCCGAAAACGGTTCTTTTGGCCGGCGCGACCGGCACCATAGGCCGCGCTGTTGCCCATGAGCTGGTCAAGCAAGGATTTCAGACGGTATGTCTCGTCCGGGCAGGAGCCGACATTTCTGCATTGCCCGCAAGCGCCGTGATCAGGCAGGTTGACCCCACAATCAGCGAATCAGCTGTTGCGCGCGAGATCAAAGGCCTGGGCGTGGATGCTGTGATTTCTTGCATGGCATCACGAACCGGCGTGCCCGACGATGCATGGGCGGTCGATCATGCGGCCAATTTGGCGATATTGAATGCGTCGGTGACCGCAGGTGCCAAGAGATTTATCTATCTGTCGGCGATATGCGTACAAAAGCCTGAGCTTGAATTTCAGCATGCCAAACTCGCCTTTGAAGCTGAGCTGATGGCGCGCGATCTGGCGTGGACGATCATTCGTCCAACTGCATTTTTCAAGTCACTCTCGGGTCAGGTGGCGCGTGTTCAAGAAGGAAAAGCCTTTTTGGTCTTCGGGTCTGGTCGGGACACTGCATGTAAGCCCATTAGCGACAGCGATTTGGCTCGGTTCATTGTCAATAAATTGAAAGAGCCTGAAAGTAGGGGAGCCATATATCCGATCGGGGGGCCGGGGCCTGCGATCGCACCGGCCGATCAGGCTGATTATTTATTTGCAAAGTCGGGCCAACCCGTTCGGGTGAAAAAGGTGCCCTTTTTGTTAATGGACCTGATTGTGGGCTGTTTAGCTTTCGGGTCGTGGTTCTTTCCCCAGCTGCGGGCGAAATCTGAATTTGCGCGCATTGGTCGGTATTATGCCCGCGAATCGATGCTCGTTTGGGATGCCGAGACAAAGCGATACGACGCCGAGGCAACACCCTCGTATGGCTCAGACACGCTGTTCGAATATTATGATCGGTTAATCACGGGGGAGGAAGACGCAGAGCGTGGCGAACATGCTATTTTTTAGCTGATCGGTCGAACACATCGCTGGCTGTTGGCAAAGACTTAGCTCCAGCGAGGCAAGCCTCAGCCACGCTGCACTGCATCGGAAAAGAGTGTCATCTTCGAGATCGCTGGACCTAACGCACCTGTTTCATCAGGAAACACGGCGCGCTTTTTCTGTGGCACGCCGATACACCCTGATTTTCTCCCTAACGCGCTGCGCTAAAGGAACGCGACGGCAATAAATACGACAAGGCGAAGCCTGAAGACAGGATCGATCTCTTAACGTCAGTCGCGGTACCCGCTGCGGTACAACAATGGCAACCCGATTGCGGCAGAGAACGGCGTTCTGCGCTTCGAGAGATTATTTTTCTGTTTGTATGACTTGAGGATCGGAAGCCCAAATCGCTTTGAAAACGGCGTGCTTTCGCTCAATAAGGTGTTTTTGCCGCGTTTGTACTGACGCAACGGTGGACCAAAAATCGCCGTCATAATCTGTCCGTTTTTCAGAAGGCCGGGTCGATCGCCCGACGACATCACCTTTGAATCCGATGAGATCAGATTGTTTCGGTTGAAATTTGCCCGAATAATATTGATCGGTGGTTTGGTCCTTGTCGATACACTTCCGTCGTAGGCAAAGACCTGTTCGACAACATCTTTTACCGCCTTCGGGCCGTGCTCATCCAAAATCTTCGCTGCGGCCTTGGTCCATCCAAATGGCGCGCGAACAACCACGAGCGCGCCGCCTTTCGCCAGCGCGTCAATATATTTCTTCGACGAATGGCTTGATACGCCGGTGTGCTTCAGCGCCAGGGCAAGTTTCTCTTTATCCACATCAGCGCTTGGCGCCTCCGCGTTTTTCGCAGCCGCCTTTTTGCCCACGATCACATCGATATCGCGAGGGTTAAACTCGTCTTCAACAAGTGCGGCAGCCGCCTTGTTCGCCTTTTTCTCATCGCCATAGAAACGAGATACGATCGTGATCATTCTTGTTGCTCCTTGTCCTTCAGGCGAGCAGCGCAGTGCGCGCGCTATGTTGCCGTTTGAGTGTCTGCGCCAGCCAACGAAAAGCACACCGGGAAATATGGCAGACAGCGCTAAAGTCTAGATCAGCTCCCGCGAAAGGGGCAACTTTGATCCAACTGTCAAAAAAACTGAACAGTAACAATATGTCAATTGATTATACACAAATCGCAGAAAGGTGGGGCAGGCTCAAACCGAAAAGGTGATGTCGAATTTCGCGTCCGGCATCAGCCTGGCTAGTCCG
>JBCDDR010000057.1:0-13355 GCA_039180205.1 Pseudomonadota bacterium
AGAAAAAGCAGGCGATGGTTGAAGAAACCAAGGCGAGTTATGAAACGATTCGCCAGGAACGCGCTGCCAACCCCAAGGAAAACCGTCTTTCCTCATTGGCAGACGCGCGCGCGAACCGTTTTCAAATCGACTGGGCGAACACAGAGATCACCCCACCCAAACTGCCGGGGACGCATGTGTTGGCCCAGTCGATTTGAAAACGGTTCGCGCGCGCGTCTGCCAATGAGGAAAGACGGTTTTCCTTGGGGTTGGCAGCGCGTTCCTGGCGAATCGTTTCATAACTCGCCTTGGTTTCTTCAACCATCGCCTGCTTTTTCTCATCGCTCACCATGGTGCCCGCAACCCCAACGGCACGCGATGCGTCGAGTACATGGAGTGTTGGCCCGGCCTTATATTGCGGCTCAATCTTGAGCGCGGTGTGAACGCGAGATGTTGTTGCCCCGCCAATCAGCAGTGGGATTTTGAAACCCTGACGTTCCATTTCACGCGCGACCGTCACCATTTCATCGAGGGATGGAGTAATCAGCCCCGATAGGCCGATCATATCGGCGTCATGTTCAATCGCGGCCTTCAGGATATCCTGAAACGGCACCATAACGCCGAGGTCGATCACCTCGAAATTATTACATTGGAGCACGACCCCAACGATGTTCTTGCCGATATCGTGGACATCGCCCTTGACCGTCGCCATCACGATGCGGCCCTTGGCGCGCTGACCCTCGGTTTTTTCCGCCTCGATATAAGGAATGAGGTGGGCCACGGCCTTTTTCATCACACGCGCCGATTTCACAACCTGGGGCAGGAACATCTTGCCCGCGCCGAACAGATCGCCCACCACATTCATACCGTCCATCAACGGCCCTTCGATCACATCAATCGGCTTGGTGGCAGCAAGGCGTGCCTCTTCTGTATCCTCGACAACGAAATCGCCGATGCCTTTCACCAGCGCATGACGGAGCCGGGCGGTCACATCGCCTTCGCGCCAGGTCAAATCCGGTCCGGCTGCTTTTTGGCCATCGCCGCGAAACTCTTCGGCCAACTCCAATAGCCGGTCGGTTGCGTCTTCGCGGCGCGCGAGGATAACGTCTTCGACCGCATCGCGAAGCTTCGGCGGGATTTCATCATAGACAGTGAGCTGGCCCGCGTTGACGATTCCCATATCGAGCCCCGCGCGGATCGCGTGATAGAGGAAAACCGAGTGCATCGCCTCGCGTACCGGATTGTTGCCCCGGAAGGAAAACGAGATGTTCGACACACCGCCTGAGATTTTCGCATAGGGGCAGCGCTGCTTGATTTCGCGGCAGGCCTCAATGAAATCGAGCCCGTAGCGGTGATGTTCTTCAATTCCCGTGGCGACCGCAAAGATGTTGGGGTCGAAGATAATGTCTTCAGGTGGGAAGCCGATTTTCTCGACCAGGATCGCATAACTACGGGCGCAGATTTCCACTTTGCGCTCAACGGTATCCGCCTGACCCACTTCATCAAACGCCATAACGACAACCGCAGCGCCATAACGGCGCACAAGGCGTGCCTGTTCCAAAAACGGCGTCTCGCCTTCTTTGAGCGAGATCGAGTTAACGATCCCCTTGCCCGGAAGGCATTTGAGCCCCGCCTCAATCACTGACCATTTCGAGCTATCCACCATGACGGGGACGCGGGCAATGTCGGGCTCTGCAGCGATCAGGTTGAGGAAAGTGACCATCGCAACTTCGGCATCAAGCAGACCATCATCCATATTTATGTCGATGATCTGCGCCCCATTTTCGACCTGTTGGCGCGCCACGCCGAGCGCCGCCTCGTAGTCTCCAGCCATGATCAGCTTCTTGAACTTGGCCGATCCGGTGACGTTGGTGCGCTCGCCAATATTGACGAATGTTGCCGATGATGCCGCTGGTATGGCGGCGTCAAGCGTAACGGGAACGGGCGTCGCTGCGTCGGTTTTGGGTTTGGATAACTCGGTCATCAGAACTGCACCGCCTCCATGCCCGCAAGCCGCATCACGGGTTCGCGATCAACGAGGGGGCGCGGCGGATGCGCACTGACCACCTCACGAATGGCAGCGATGTGAGCCGGCGTTGTTCCACAACAGCCCCCCACGACATTGACAAGACCCGATGCCGCCCAGTCATTAATGAGCCCAGCCGTTGTCGGCGCATCCTCATCATAGGCACCCAGGTCGTTCGGCAGACCGGCATTGGGATAGGCGGCAATCGGGCGCTCAGCAACGCCTGCGAGCGCGGCGAGGTGTGGACGCATTTCCGTTGCCCCAAACGAACAATTGAGCCCGATCGTAAGCGGGTTTGCATGGCGTACGCTGTGCCAAAACGCTTCGGGTGTTTGCCCGGAAAGGTTGCGCCCCGCCATGTCAGTAAGGGTCAGCGATACCATCACCGGAACCTCGGTCCCACGCACATCACCAGCCTCAGCAACCGCCATCAAGGCCGCTTTGGCATTGAGACTATCAAACACCGTTTCAACGAGAATGATATCAACTCCGCCATCGAGAAGCGCATCGATCTGTTCGCGGTAGACGGCTTTCATCTGATCAAAATTCACTTCGCGAAAGCCGGGGTCGGTCACCTTGGGCGACACCGACAGCGTCTTATTCGTAGGGCCAACCGCACCCGCCACATAGGCCCGGCGGGTGCCGGTCTCGCGGGCATGCTGATCGGCCGCAGCCACGGTGACTTCGGCCGCGGCTTTATTGATCGCTGCGGTTAAATCCTCGCACCCATAATCGGCCTGACTGATCCGGTTTGCATTGAAAGTGTTGGTCGCAACGATATCAGCGCCAGCGCGCAAATACTGAAGGCAGATCTCGCGGATCGCATTGGGCTGGCTGATATTCAAAAGGTCGTTGTTGCCCTTTTGGTCGTGACCATGGTCCGCTGCGACCGCGCCATGCCGAAAGTCATCTTCGCCAAAACCAAGCGCCTGGATCATGGTGCCATAGGGGCCATCCTTGATCAGGATACGATTTGCCAGCTCGGCTTCAAAGCGCGATCGAACGTCGCGGATCGGTTGAACAGTCATAGGCTGATACTCGGGTTGATGAGGCCTCGCCCGGGGCTTGGCGCTTGCGTTTCTTCTGGATTAAGCAGCGGAGGACGCTTGCCGTGCCGCGCCAAGCCCGCTCACGCGGCGGCCAAGCATATGGCAAATACCAAAGGTAAGTTCTGACCGATTGAGCGTGTAAAAATGAAACTCGCGCACCCCTCCCTCTTGCAAGCGGCGGCACAACTCGCCCGCGACGCTTGCCGCAACGAGATTTCGTGTCTTCGGGTGATCATCAAGACCATCGAACAAATCCGCAAGCCATCCCGGGATCGACGCACCGCACATGGCTGCAAAGCGGCGAAGCTGCTTAAAATTACTCACCGGAAGAATGCCGGGAACGATGGGCACATCAATGCCCGCCGCCTGGCACCGATCGAGGAACCGAAAATAGGCGTCGGGTTCAAAGAAAAACTGAGTGATTGCGCGGTTCGCACCCGCATCCACCTTCCGTTTCAAATTGTCGATATCGGCGCTTACCGAAGGCGATTCGGGGTGCGTCTCCGGGTAAGCGGCAACCGAAATATCGAAATCACCGCGGGCGCGCAAACCGGCGACAAGCTCAGCAGCATTCGCATATCCATCAGGATGCGGGGCAAACCGATTGGCCCCGGCGGGAGGATCGCCGCGCAGCGCCACGATATGCCGCACGCCAATACGCTGATATTCATCGACGACCTCATCAATTTCCGCGCGCGAAGCGCCGACGCAAGTCAAATGCGCCGCCGGTAACAGATTGGTCTCGTCTTTGATGCGCGCGATGGTTTTGTGGGTGCGTTCGCGCGTTGTACCCCCCGCCCCATAAGTCACCGAAACAAAGCGTGGACCAACAGGTTGCAAAACCTCAATCGCGCGCCAGAGCTTGTCTTCCATCGTTTCGGAATTCGGCGGAAAAAACTCAAACGAAACATCGATGTCGCCGCTTGCATCGGCAAATAATGACCGCCGGAGTGAGCGGGGATCAGAAAGGGGAGACAAACGCGTCATGATACCAAATACCTATCGTTCGAATGAAATACGGAGTTGCGCTCTAAGCAACATGTCGCTGCTGGCCGGTTTCGCGGACCAGCTCCCAGATCGCCACTTTAAGTCCCGCTTCGGGACCCTCAAGTGTAGTGACCTTGCGCGAGGACAAGCCCGCCCCTTCGGCCCAGGCTTCAATTTCCCGCGAGCTGAAACCCAGGCGGCGATGCTGAAACTCGCTGCGAAGAAATTCCAGATCGTGCGCTTCAAAGTCGACGATCAGGATCCGCCCGCGCGAAGACAGGGCGCGCGCGCTCTCGACAATCGCCGCGCGTGGATTATCGGCAAAATGCAACACCTGATGGAACAAAATGAGATCGGTGCTTTCGTCCGCCACGAGCAGCTCATACATATCGCCCTGCCGCACCTGACAGTGGCGGAGCGTGGAGATATCGAGCTTGTTTCGCGCGATCGAAAGCATGTCGCGGCTCAAGTCGATACCGATGGCGCGCTCGACCTGAGGGGCGAAAACCTCGAGCATCCGCCCGGTACCCGTGCCCACATCAAGGAGTGTACCGATAGGGGCTTTCCCCACCGCAGCACAAAGCGCAGCCTCAACCTCACGCTCAGGCACATGAAGCGCGCGGATCCGGTCCCAATCGTCGGCGTTTTCTTCGAAATAGCGTGTCGCTTCGGCCGCGCGTTCAGCCTTCACGGCTTGCAAACGTTCAAAATCGCGCCGCCGCGCGGTATCATCAACGGGGACGAGAGCGAAAAGATGTTTCAGCATCTGATGCCGACCTGGCGCATCATCCAACCGGTAAAACACCCACGCCCCTTCGCGAAACCGCTGAATGAGACCCGCCTCGGTGAGAAGTTTCAGATGGCGGGACACCCGGGGCTGGCTTTGACACAGGACCTGCGTGAGCTCGCTGACCGTCAGCTCCATCTCCGTCAACAGAAACAAAATCCGCAATCGGGTCGTTTCTCCCATGGATTTCAATATGTTGACCAGTTCATCCATCGCGAATGCATAACTTTCGTAGGTTTCTGTGCTGACAAAGCACCTGCCGGTTCACTGACTCACCAATGCGCAAATCCAACTACAGAGGGTCACAAACCCCACCAGCCGTCCCGCTAATGACTTTCTTATATAAACATATCTTTATATTGTGAAGTTAAAATTATCAATCGACGGAAAGGACGGCCGGTTTTTGAACATTTGTTTTGGCCAATTCTAACCCCGCGACCAAACAAACATTGGCAAATCACCGGGGGCGACGCGAAGCGAGGCGCATGGTCGAGCCATGGCCCAAGGACATTTCAGACCATTGGTATTGCCATCCGACCTTGCCTTTTCAGGCAATCCAACAACCTTGCAAAAACACGTGATTGTGACTTCAGGGGCCCAATGCTTTCCAAAGTTTCGAGTAACATCTATTTCGAACCATAGGTTTGCCACAACTTCGGCTTAGCCAGCCATAATGGTGAAAGGGAAAATCGCCGCTATGCTCCCCAACCGTGTTGTTTCCGTCGTGTTGCTCATCACTCTGAGTGCATTCATGCTATCGGCTTGTGCAAAGCGGCCGCCAAAGAGCGACCCGATCGCCTATGCTCAATATAAAGAGGCCAACGATCCTATCGAGCCCTTCAATCGGGCGGTGTTCAACGTGAACTCAAAAGCCGACAAATACCTGATCCGCCCTTTGGCAGTCGGCTATCGTCGGTATATCCCGCGTCCGATCCGGATGGGCGTCCGCAATTTCTTACGCAATTTGAACACGCCATTTACATTCGGAAACGATCTGCTGCAGGGGGAATTTAAGCGCGCGAGCGTATCACTGCGCAGGTTTATTGCCAATACCACGGCAGGTTTCGGCGGGTTTGTCGATATCGCTGGCCGCGAAGGACTTGAGTTTCACTCCGAAGATTTGGGGCAGACCTTCGCGGTTTGGGGTATCGGACCCGGACCCTATGTGATGTTGCCGCTGTTCGGCCCTTCGAATGTACGCGATGCCGTCGCTCAGGTCGCGTCCGGCTTTGCGGACCCAGTGACACAGGGGCTTGATGCGGCAAACATCATTGCGCTTCAGATCGGGCGTAATGTCCTGCAGGTGGTTGACGTACGCGAACGTGTTCTCGATCAGCTCGACCAGCTTTACGCGCAGTCGGATGATAATTACGTGGCGGTACGCAGCGCCTATCGCCAGAACCGTAAGTTTGCGATTTCGAACGGGCGGTTTGTTCCCCCCGATGAAGATGACCTTTTCGGTGATGAGACCTTCCCGGATGATGGTTTCGGGCTACCGCCTGGAAACTGAAGTCGCGACCCGTTCAATCTGTAAGCGCGCATAAAAAGCGCCCATGGCGATGCCATGAGCGCTCCAAGACTGTGTCTATCTGTGATGACTGGGTATCAAAGCCGACGTCTGCGCCGGTGCATGGCAACGCCGACGATTCCCAGGCCAAATAATGTCGCGATGGCCGGTTCGGGAACATCGACAACATCGCTGGCGATTGGCGCGGTTGCGGCGAGACCAAATTCGCCCCCCGTCAAGTCGATTGTCTCATCCAGGCCGAACGTTTCCTGAAGTAGGCCCGCAGCTGTTGCGGTGAACGTCAAGGGAATCGCGGGATTGTCTAAATCGGTAATCGCCGCTGCATCAAGCCCCGTGAGATCGATTTCGAAAAGCTCGGCACCGGCAACATCGACACCATCACCCCCCACGTCAACATCGCCAAAGAGCAGAGCGTTGACTGTGTCGATCACAAAATCACTCAGAATAACGGTGATGTCATCTCCGGTGTCGTCCGTGCCAAAGTCGGCGAGCAGACTGACGCCGACACCTTCATGTTCAATCGTACCGGCCAGCGTTGAAAAATCGAGGTCACCACCGCTGATGCCAAATCCTAAGGTCAGCGGATCTCCAGAAACAATCGTGGAGGTGCCTGTAATACCAGGTGTCAGTCCCAGGTCGGCAAGATCGGCTGTGACCTCAACATTTGTCTGGCCGCCAGCGATTGGCACCGCAAGTGCTGGTGACGCGATCGCCATGATTGCCGACGCGACCAAAGGAACAAAAAGCTCTTTCATCTCATACCTCATTTCAAAAATACGCGTGATTAACCCATATTTGATACGCTTACCCCACCCTGCCGGTTCCACGGAAACGCAACAAATTAACTATGGCTCGCGCGCGGGAAACGAGTGAGCGTTTCGTGGCATTCGCCAAAAAATTAGTTCAAATGATCACGTTTTTTTCTCTTTAACAGGCTGTTTACGCGGAGATTCATAAGGTCTCCGCAGAAGATTTGTTTGTAAGGATGAAAAAAGTGGTCGAACATTTTTTGACCGCTCTGCGGCAGAAAAAATGGCTGAGCTGGTTTCTGATTGTCCCCTTGCGCGGGCTGCTCAGGGATCAGCGCGGCGCGTCGGCAATCGTGCTTGCAGCGTTGATCATTCCCTTGATGGCAAGTACCGGTGCGGCGGTTGATGTGGCACGCGCCTTTATGGTGAAATCACGCCTGGTGGCAGCGGTTGATGCCGCGGCGCTCGCCGGCGGGATAGCCTACTATGCCACTGATCGCAACACCCAGATCCAGAAATTCTTCAATGCAAACTTCCCACCCGGTTACTTGAATTCGGCGGTGGGCCCGCTCGTGATTGACCCGGCGACCGTTCCCACAAATACGTCGCTTGGCTCCCTGACGGTTACCATTACCGCGCGTGTTGCGATGCCGACGGTTTTCATGGGTCTGTTCGGCAAAAACACCATCAACATCTCTGCGGAGTCCGAAGTGACGCGCAGACAGCAGGGCCTCGAGCTTGTCATGGTGCTCGATAACACCGGCTCGATGACGAATGGGACGAGGCTTCAGGATCTCAAGGACGCCTCGAATACCTTACTTGGCATTCTGTACGGCCCGAACGAGGTGAATAGCAAGCTGCGCATTGGCATTTTACCGTACACCACGCAGGTCAATGTCGGTCGCCTGCTACGCGCGGAGGACCCGAGCTATATCGATCACCGGGTTACCTATTTCAGCACCACGCTCGACGTGACAAACTACACAAACCTGGGACCGAGTGAGCCCTATGGCTGGAAAGGCTGTGTCGAGGCGCGGTCAACGATTTCCACCATCGATTCAGACTCTGACGTGAATGTTCTGGAAGCGAATGCGCACGATATCTCCGACGTACCACCGAACACCTCCAATCCTGCAACGCTCTTTCGCCCCTATCTGTACCCACCGTTCTGGTTGTCTTTTAACGGCAATGTCTTCAACCGATATCGGCGGCCAAGCCCAGCTTATTTCCCCTGGACTGCCTTCTCGTCAAGCACCAGTTGGCCGACGGCAAACGTATTCCCTGATGCTTCGGGCAATCTCGGTCGGGGGCCAAACGCCTATTGCCCCTCAGAAGCCATTTTGCCGGCACCGACAAATACCAAGACCCAGCTCACCAACTTTATAACGAATAATCTCGTCGCCGCGAGCCACGGGACATTCTCCAACACCGGCATGGTATGGGCCTGGCGCATGCTGTCTCCCGGATTGCCTTTTCCGAGCCCCATTCAGTATGGCGACGACACCTACCAAAAAGCAATCATTCTGATGACCGACGGATACATGCAGGCGAACAACCTGAACTGGGCTTATGGGGCCTATGGCCTCCCGTATGATGGCCGCCTCGCAGGAACAACCGACTCAGACGATCAGATCGACGCCCTTGAGATGCGGTTGGAAAAAGTGTGCACCGCCGCCAAAGCCAATGACATTCTTGTTTACACGGTTGCATTTGCCCTGCCGGCAGGGAATGCGCCGGAAAAGGATCTTTATCGGCGTTGTGCCACCACACCTCAGCATTTCTTTGATGCGGTTTCCGGATCGGATCTGGCGCGGGCCTTTACCGAAATCGCGCTCGACCTCAGCAATCTGCACCTGAGCAAGTAATGCGCAATCCCTTTCATAAATCCAAGTGGAAAACACTTACAAAGGACCGCCGCGGCGGGGTGATCGTTGAATTTGCGATGATCGTCCCCGTTCTGCTGACCATCCTCGCGGGCACGCTTGAGTTCGGATACATGGCGTTTGCCCGGACATCGCTTGAAGGGGCGGTTCGCGATGCGGCGCGGTTCGGGATCACCAATGCGATCGCCCCCGACCCTGACAGCACAGGCACAGTGACACGCGAGAGCTATGTGAAAGCGCTCGTCTCTTCGGTCATGGACTCTTTCCCGATTGAGGGCGATCTCAGCATCGAAACGCTCGTCTATGAACGCTTTGATGACATCAATCAGCCTGAACCCTGGGAAGATGACAACACAAACGGTGTTCGCGAAGACGGTGAGTGCTTTAGCGACATCAACGGGAACGGCGTCTGGGATGCGGACATGGCCTCGGCAGGCCTTGGAGATGCGGGTGATGTGGTTGTCTATACCGTCACCTATCCGCTGCCGGTTCTTGTCCCCTTCCTGCGCGAATTCCTGGGTGAAAATGGCGTGGTCATGTTGCGGGCAAGTACGGTCGCACGGAATGAACCCTATCGCGCGCCAACACTCTCCAGCCCGAACGTGATCTGTGGCGGAAGTAGCTAGCTATGATTGGTATTGATCAGTTTTTTGAGACGGGCTGTCGCTTTTTTCGTGCGCTGAAAGACAATCAACGCGGTGTTATTTTTATGGAATTTGCGTTGGCGGCCCCCGTTGTGGCGTTGCTTTTCATCGCAGGGTTTGAAACCGCGCGCTATGTGCTTGCGCATCAGAAAGTCAGCCATATTGCCTCGTCGGTAGCCGACCTTGTCGCCCAATCAGATGCCGGGATTACCGAAGGCACCATCAATGATCTGATGCTCTCCTCTCAGTTTATTGCGTCACCGTTTCCGTTTGCCGAAAATGGCAGCGTGATCATCAGTGCCGTTGCTGGGACGACATCAGATGGCAACACCATCATGTGGCAAAGGTGCGGTGGTGGCGACCTGGAAGCCAAATCAAGTCTGGGCTCGCCCGGTGACGAAAATGTCAAACTCGCCTCAGATATCGAACTGGGGCCGAATGCCATGGCAATCGTGAGCGAGGCGCTTTACGTCTACAGGCCGCTGTTTTTCAATCAGTTCATCGGCCAGCAGACCTTGCGCCATGAATCGCTCTTCCGTCCGCGCCTCGGGTTGCTTTCCACCGTTCATGATGATGGCGCACCAAGCTCGATATGTACGTAAAGCGACGCGAGCAGGCGGGTGCCTGATAACGCCACCGGTGAAACCGAAACACCGCCGGAAAAGAAGCTTCAGCAGCCGTAATCACACCTTGCTTTGACTGAGTCAGGGCGATAGCATCGCATGCAAATCGGGCGAATTGCCAATGCGTTCGTCGGGAACAGGTGGGCATCTCTATGAAGTTTTTTGTCGATACCGCGGATACGACAGATATCCAGGAAATGGCTGCGACTGGCCTCTTGGATGGGGTCACGACGAATCCTTCGCTCATCCACAAGGCGGGCCGTAACCTGCTCGAAGTCATCGCGGAAATCTGCGACATCGTCGATGGTCCTGTCAGCGCGGAAACGGTGGCGACCGACCATGAGACCATGCTCAAAGAAGGTCTAAAGGTTGCCAAGATCGCACCCAACGTAGCTGTCAAAGTACCGCTGACGCTCGATGGCCTGAAAACATGCAAAGTGCTTCGCAGCGAAGGCATTATGGTCAACGTGACCCTGTGCTTTTCGCCATCGCAGGCACTCCTCGCCGCCAAGGCGGGGGCGAGCTTCATCTCGCCATTTGTCGGTCGCCATGATGATATTTCCTACGATGGTATGGCGCTAATCGAGGAAATCCGCGTGATCTACGACAATTATGATTTTGATACCGAGATTCTGGTCGCCTCGGTTCGGCATCCGGTTCATGTGGTGAACGCGGCCAAGATCGGTGCGGATATCTGTACCCTGCCGCCCAAGGTTTTGCGGCAATTGGTCAAACACCCCCTAACGGACAGTGGTCTGACAGCGTTCCTCTCTGATTGGGAGAAAACCGGGCAGTCGATCCTGTAGGTGGGACGATGGGAAAAGGCAGAGGAATAGTGGGCGCATGAGCGATACCGATGGAGAGCTTTCACCCGCCGACGATGATATCACTGCCCTGACAGGTGATATGGTCGCCAGTTATCTGGATGCGAACCCGAACTTTTTGGTCGAGCGCCCTGATGTGGTTGCGAACCTTGAACTTCCTGTTGCGAACCATGGCCAAAACGTAACCGACTTTCAGTCATTCGCACTCTCCCGGCTGAGGAAACAAGTCGCCGATATGCGCACGGCAAGCGACGAGTTCCTCAGCATCACGCGCAGCAACCATTCAAGCCAAACCCAGGTTCATGAGGCGGTCCTGGCTCTCCTCGATGCACGAGGGTTCGATCATCTCGTTCATGTTGTGACTTCGGACTGGGTCGATATTCTTGGCGTGGATGCGATCAGTCTGTGCCTTGAAGTTGGCAGCCAGCGCTTTCGATTCACCGGCAGCGGTATTCAGCGGCTCGCCGCAGGGGGTGTGGCGGAAGCTCTGGGCGAGGACAGCGCCATTGTATTGCGCGATAAGACCGAAGGCAGTGCTTCGATTTTTGGGGCCGCGGCACCTTCGATCCGTGCCGAGGCCCTTATCAAACTTGCGCTGCCGAGCCCGCTGCCATCGGGTCTATTGGGCTTTGGCAGTCAAGATGCGCAAGGCTTCCACCCTGCCCAGGGGACCGAACTGATGCGCTTTCTGGCGGCCGTTCTGGCACGGTCGATTGAACGATGGTTGACCCAGGATCCCGGCTAAATAAAGCCTCTAGAACGCCCCTCGCGGGGTATGCCGATCTCGTCGGTGCAGTTGAGGCGTGGCTTTCCGTCCTTACGGATGAACGCCGACTGTCACCAAATACCGTCGCCGCCTATGGCCGGGATATCGGTGATTTTTTAGCATTCCTGATGAGTTATGATGGGAAGCCACCCGGCCTCAAGCGCCTGGCTCGGCTCGATCTGAAAGGGTTTCGTGCATTTTTTGCGCATCGACGAAAGGCGGGCCTTTCGGCACGGTCGCAAGCGCGCCAGGCTGCTTCCCTTCGCAGTTTTTTCCGCTTTTTGAAACGCCGGCACGGGGTGGAAAATCATGCTGTCACTCAGATCAGGTCGCCGCGCACCAAACAGAGCCTGCCTCGGCCCATAGCGGCTGAAGATGCCAAAGCCCTGCGCGAAGATGCCAAGGGACGTGACCAGCCAGCCTGGGTGAATGCCCGCGACGTCGCTGTTTTGACCTTACTTTATGGCGCTGGCTTGCGTGTTTCGGAGGCCCTGTCGCTGACCGGGCGGGATCGCACGCCGCCAGACATTTTGCGCCTCAAAGGAAAAGGCGGAAAAATGCGCGATGTTCCCTTATTGCCGGTCGTAGAAGATGCGATCACCGATTATGCTGCGCTTTGCCCCTACCCGCTCAGCACCAATTCTCCGCTATTCTACGGGGTGCGCGGCGGTGCGCTGGGGGCGCGGGCGGTACAGCTGATGATGGCTGACCTCAGACGCGGCCTCGGCCTCCCCGAGAGCGCGACGCCTCATGCGCTACGACACTCCTTTGCAACCCATCTTTTGACCGCAGGCGCTGATCTCCGCGTTATTCAGGAATTACTTGGCCACGCGTCACTCTCAAGCACGCAGATCTATACCTCAGTCGACACGGCGAGATTGCTCGCGACCTATAAAGACGCGCATCCCCGCAGTTGAAATCGAGCGTCACTCCCCTTCGACCAAAGGCTAATTCCCATTAGTGGCTTGATCTAAATCATGGTAATTTGAACGCTTCTAAGTTAAAAAGTCTGATGTCATCGACAGAAGTGAGGGGGAGCGAAGCGTTGAGGCGGGAACTGAGGTCAGCATGTTGATCGTAATGCGCACGACGCTCGGCAAAGATCTTGCCGCGTTCGCACTTGTGCTGATGGCGCTCCCGTCACTGATTTCAATCGCCATCGCTGGGCTCTCAAATTCAACAAGCGGTGGCTTGATTACAATTTGCACACCCTATGGATTGTCCGCCGTACCCTCGGGATCGGGGGAGAGCCAGAATGCCAACCCGTCTCAGATGGGTGGTGCAGGATGCGCATGCCTACTGAAATGCTGCCTCGCGATTTTGGGTGCGGTAACCGCCGCCTGGCTCGCCTTGCGTTGGACCCGCACTCCCCGGTTTTCAAGCCGCATATGTCGACCTGTCGAATGGCGCAGGTTGATGCAGCTCGCGCGGGCGCCCCCTCGGGTGGGTTTAACCTGAAAAAGACCAGCCTAGTGGGTTTTCTCAAAAAATTTGTAATAAGTGATAGGGG
>JBCDDR010000058.1:0-13231 GCA_039180205.1 Pseudomonadota bacterium
GCGAACGCGATCGTTTTGACTATGTAATCATTGGTGCCGGATCCTCTGGGTGTGTCCTGGCGAACCGGTTGAGCGCAAATCCCGCGACGAAAGTTTTGTTGTTGGAAGCGGGGCCGCCAGACAAAAACCCCGCGATCCACATCCCTGTCGGGTTTGGCAAAACAATGAAAGCGCCCGACATCAATTGGCTTTTCCCGACTGAACCCGACCCCGGCACCAACCATCGGACACATGAATGGCCACGCGGCAAGGTGCTTGGGGGGTCCTCGTCGATCAATGGAATGATCTATATCCGCGGGAATCCGGGTGATTATGATGGTTGGCGCCAGCGCGGATGTTTGGGCTGGGGATGGGATGATGTTCGGCCCTATTTCCTGAAATCCGAAGATTATGGGCGGGGAGAAACCGAAGGACACGGGGTGGGCGGGCCGATGCACGTATCTGACCCCCGATATCAGAACCCAGTCGCGGATGCGCTTGTGGAGGCGGCGGTTGAAGCGGGGTATCCGCGCAATGACGATCCCAACTGCGGCGCGCAGGAGGGGGTGGGGTTTTATCCACTCACAATCCGCAATGGCCGGCGGGAGAGTGCTGCGACAGCCTATCTTCACCCGGTATCCGCCCGCGAAAACCTAAAAATTGAAAGTCATGCATTTTGCGAAAGGATTGTTTTTGAAGCGGGTCGCGCGACGGGTGTTCGCTATCAAAAAGCGGGGGTACGGTTCAAAGCTGACGCCGCAGCAGAGGTGATTTTGTGCGGCGGGGCGATCAACTCCCCTCAGATCCTCGAACTTTCGGGCATTGGGTCATCGAAACGATTGCGCACGCACGGTATTGACGTTGTTGCCGATGTGCCCGGTGTTGGTGAAAACCTGCAGGATCATTTCAATTCTGCGGTCACGTTGCGTTTGAGGCCGGGGAGCCCTTCAATCAACCGGCTCTCTCGCGGCTTGCCGTTTGTTCGTGAGTTTGTGCGCTACATGCTCACCAAGCGCGGGTTTTTTGCGATCAGCGCTGCGCATGTCATGCTTTTCACGAAAAGCCATTCCGGTCTTTCGTGGCCCGATTTACAGTTTCATTGCCTGGCGGGCAGTCTCGACCAGGCCGCCTACAAGGCCAACGATCTCAAGTTCGACAAAGCACCGGGGCTCACGCTCGGGTTTTGTGTGCTTCGTCCCGAGGCCCGCGGATCGGTGCATATAAAGTCTGCTGATCCGGAAACCTATCCGGCGATTGTACCCAACTATCTAAGCGAACCTGCGGACTGTCGTGTTTTGCTTGCGGGGTATCGGCAAGCACGCGAGATCTCCGCACAGCCTGCGCTTCGTCCCTATGTCGATCATGAATTTTTGCCGGGTGAGGCAGCGCAGACTGACGATGATTTGCTTGCTCATGCCCGGGAAAATGGGGGGACGATCTATCATCCTGTGGGGACATGCAAAATGGCACCCGAGGGAGACCCCACCGGCGTGGTTGACCCATCGCTGAAGGTGCGCGGGGTCGATCGTTTACGTGTTGTCGATGCATCGATCATGCCGCTTCTCATTTCGGGGAACACCAACGCCCCGACAATCATGATTGCCGAAAAAGCCGCGGACATGATTCTCGCGGATGCAAACGCCTGATAGCCAGCATAGCTATGGAAAAGAGCTCTTTGATGACAGTCTCATTTGATCGCCCGCCTGAAGCATTCAAAATCGAAATCGCTGAAGATGTTCTTGTTGATATTCGCGCGCGCATATCTGCATTTCCCTGGTTTGACGAACCTGAGGACGGCGGCTGGCACTATGGCGCGCATGATTGCTATTTGCGCGCGCTCGCCGACCATTGGGTGAACCGTTACAACTGGCGAGATCACGAGCGTGACCTAAACCGGTTCAGTCATTTCAAAGCCGAAATCGGCGGCTGGGGACTTCACTTCGTTCATCAGAAAAGCCCGCGCCCCGATGCCACCCCATTGATTTTAATCCTTGGTTGGCCTGGATCGTTTCTTGAGTTTAGCGCGGCAATTCCCAAACTCACGAACCCTAAGCGGCCCGGGGACCCTGCCTTTCATGTGGTCGCCCCGTCCTTGCCCGGATATGTGTTTTCCGATGTACCGAAGCGTCCGGTAGGCCCGCGCGCGACCGCCGCGCATTTCGATATGCTGATGCGCGCGCTTGGTTATGATCGCTATATGGCGCAAGGCGGTGATTGGGGCAGTGTGATTACCGGTTGGATGGGATTTGATCATCCCGCGCATTGCCGCGCTATTCACCTGAACGCCTTCGGCTTGCGCCCCCGCGATATGTCGGCGGAAGGGGAGGGCGGTCGCGAATGGTTGAAGCAGGCGATAGCGATACGAAAGCTTGAAACAGCCTATCTGACGCTTCAGGCCACCAAACCCCAGTCTTTGGCCTATGCGATGATGGATAGCCCGGTCGGGATCGCGACTTGGCTTGTCGAGAAGTTCCGCACCTGGATGGACCGCACCCCGCGCGATTCGGGCGATCCGGTTGACAGGCCCTTTGATGGGCCGCCGCTATCATTCGATGAGATGATCACCCATATTATGCTCTATGTCGCGACCAAACGGTTCCATAGCGCCACATGGCTTTATCGGGGGTTCTTTGAAGAACGCTCGAACGAGTTACCAACGGGATCGCGCGTCGAGGTTCCAACCGGTATTGCCAATTTTCCAAAAGACCTGATGACCTTCCCAACGCCTGAAATGGTGGCGCGTGCCTACCGAGTGGTACATCGCACCCAGATGCCGCGCGGCGGGCACTTCGCAGCGCTTGAAGAGCCCGATCTTTTCACTGAAGATGTACGCGCCTTTGCGACGAAGGTTGCAGGGGAATTTACCTAGGGACAGCACCCTCGAAGATTAGCGCTGACCGACAATCGCGCTCGCTTTCCCCTCAAGCACTTTGATGACATAAGGCTTTATGTTCTCGACAATGATCGAGACACCTTCCTTGTTGGGGTGAATGCCGTCGGGCTGATTGAGCGCCTCAACCGCCGCTACATCCTTGAGGAAGAATGGGAAAAGCGGGACATTGTGAAGCTCCGCCAGTTCCGGAAAAATCTTATCAAACTGTTCCGTATATTCCGCGCCATAGTTTCGCGGTGCCATCATGCCGGTGAGCAAGATCGGGATTCCACGCGCGCGAACTTGCCCGACGATATAGTCGATGTTCGTCCGCGTGATCGCCGGATCAACCCCGCGCAAAGCATCATTCGCACCAAGTTCAAGCACAAAAAGATCCGGTGCCTTCGGTTGAGAGGATAAAACCCAGTCAAGCCGTGAACGCCCGCCGGTTGAGGTGTCGCCGGACCAGCCCGCGTTCACCGTCTTGACGTCATGACCTTCGGCGATCAGTGCCTTTTCAAGCTGTGCTGCGAACCCTTCGGATGTGTCGAGGCCATACCCCGCCGTCAAGCTGTCACCAAACAAGAGTATCGTTTTTGTCTCGGCAGATGCCGCGCCCGGAAACCAGAGTAAGCCGATGACGAGCGACAGCAGCACCGCAAACCGTTTCATTGAGTTGTTTGCCGGCGAATTGAATTTCAATTGAGATGCGCTAAATGCACTTTCGAATCGGGTCACGTCTGTCTCCTTTTTTCGGGCTGTGTCCCGCCCATTGTTTTGGCGAAGCAAAAAAGCCCGTTTTTAATTTTGTCTCGTACCCCCATATGATCTTCAAGCGATGAGCGACGATCACGATTTGGTAATAGGCGCGCGGTTCGTGCCCAATTTAAGGCAGTCAACAGAGACTGGCTTTTTGAAGGACTTAAAGCTGAGGTCGCGGCAATCGACCCCACCAGGAACCAGATACCCATGACAAGACCAACCCAGAAACCTCTTATCGAAGTGACCAATCTCCATCTGACGTTGGGGAGCGCTGCGGGTGATGTTCACATTCTACGCGGGATTGATCTTTTGGTTCAGCCGGGCGAAAGCGTAGGGATTGTTGGACCTTCGGGGTCCGGAAAATCGACACTGATGTCAATGATTGCCGGGCTTGAGCACCCCAGTGAGGGCAGTGTGACGGTTGCTGGCGCGCATTTGGGCGGCATGGATGAGGATGCGCTTGCACGTCATCGTCGCGAAACCACCGGGATTGTTCTTCAATCCTTTCACCTGATCCCAACGATGACAGCTTTGGAGAATGTAGCCATTCCGCTTGAGCTCGGCGGTGCCGTTGATGCCTTTGAAAAAGCTGAGGCCGCGCTTGCGCGGGTAGGTCTCGATACGCGACTAACGCATTATCCCGCCCAGCTTTCTGGCGGTGAACAGCAGCGCGTGGCACTTGCCCGCGCGGTCGTATCTGAACCGCCCTTATTATTGGCCGATGAACCGACCGGCAATCTCGATGGCCAGACCGGCGAACGGATTATTGAGCTTATGTTTGGCCTCCATCGCCAAAACGGCGGGACACTCGTTTTGATCACTCACGACAAAGGTCTCGCCGAACGGTGCGACCGTGTCGTTGAATTGCGCGACGGGCGCGTTGTGGTCGAACGCAGCACAAATGTGGGCGCGTCAGTCTCGGATGCTGCAAATGCGGTCGCTGCCCAATGAACCAGATAGCCATTTCGCCGATGAACCGATGGGGGCTGTGGGCCCGTTTTGCCCGTCGCGAGTTGCGTGGGGGATTGCGTGGGTTTCGTGTCTTTGTGGCTTGCTTGACACTCGGCGTTGCCGCCATTGCGGCGGTGGGCACGGTGACAACTGGGATTTTGGAAGGGTTGGATGAGAAGGGGCGCGCGCTTCTCGGGGGAGATGTCGAGCTCCGCTTAACACAGCGCGAATTGACTGAAGACGAACGACAGTTCCTAGAGGCAAACAGTATTGATCTCGCGGCGATGGCGCGACTGCGCGGGATGGCGCGGGCCGAACGCACGGACAGGCGTAGCTTGTCTGAGGTGAAGGCTGTCGATGCGCTTTATCCACTCTATGGCGAGCTGGAACTTGAACCGACAGAAAATGCCCGCCGACCCTTGGCTGACCTGCTTTCCCGGCAAGACGCGGCGTGGGGTGCAGTGGTGGATCCGCTGCTCGCCCGGCGGCTCGGCGTGACGCTGGGAGATATGTTGCGTATTGGTGTCATTGACGTCCAAATTCGTGGGTTTATCAAGAAAGAACCCGATCGTTCCAATGAAGGATTTCAGTTAGGGCCCGCGACCATCATCAGTCGCGATGCACTCGATGCTTCGGGACTTGTGCAACCGGGTAGTCTGGTTCGCCATCATTATCGCGTGTCCTTAAGCCCGGAAACCGATCTCGCAACGTGGAAATCCGATTTGGAGAAAGCGTTTCCAAATGCCAGCTGGCGGGTGCGCGATCGGAATGGCGCGGCCCCCGGCGTGCGCCGATTTGTCGAGCAGATCGGCCAATTCCTCACCCTGGTGGGTCTCACCGCATTGTTGGTTGGCGGCGTGGGCGTTGGCAATGCCGTGCGCGGGTATCTCGATAACAAAACCCGCACCATTGCCACTTTCAAGGTTCTCGGCGCAGAAGGCGCTGACATTTTGGGGATTTACTTCGCGCAGATCGCCGCCCTTGCGGTGCTTTCAATCATCGCGGGGCTTCTGCTTGGATCACTTGCGCCGTTGGGCCTGAGCGGTGCGCTTTCTGACCAAATCCCCGTAACGCCTGAATTCAAATTTTATCCGCTCGCTCTTTTTTCGGCAGCGCTCTATGGCGCATTAATCACCTTCGCCTTCACGATTTGGCCGCTTGGCCGCGCGCGCGATCTGCCGGCCGCGCGACTTTTCCGCGCGCAATCAGCACCAGACTATCGACGGCCGCGATGGCTTTATGTCGGATTGGCCGGAGCCAGCATTGCGCTGGTTATTATATTCGCGATCCTTTTCACCACGCATAAACCAATCGCACTCGGATTTGTTGCGGCAGCCGCGGGCACGCTGCTTCTGTTGCGCGGGGTTGCGGCGCTGATCGTATGGGGCGCGGGCCGCCTGCCGCGCCTTCGCCGACCAAGCCTGCGTATGGCGGTCGCAAACCTGCATCGTCCCGGTAACGCCACGGCAGCTATCGTGACGTCGTTGGGTCTCGGGTTATCGCTGTTCGCCACCCTTGCAGCCGTTGAAGCTAACCTGTCGCGCCAGGTTGCCGAACAGCTCCCACAGGACGCACCCAGTTTCTTCTTTGTGGATATCCAGCGCGATCAGATCTCAAGCTTTGAGGGTGCTGCCAAGGCTTATATTGCGGAGGGCTCAGGCCCGCGCGCATGGGTATCGGTTCCCTCATTGCGCGGCCCGATTTCGCGAGTAAACGATGTTGATGCGAGCAAAGTCACACCCGCTGAAGGGTATGGCTGGGTCTTGCGCGGCGATAGGGGGCTCACCTTTGCGAGTGAAATTCCGCAAGGCAATATCATTACGCAAGGAGACTGGTGGCCCGCCGATTATCAAGGGGAGCCGCTGGTTTCAATCGGTCAGGGGGTAGCCGAAGGCTTGGCGCTTACCGTTGGGGACACCCTGACCGTGAATATACTGGGCCGCGATATCACGGCCAGGGTTGCCAGCCTCCGCTCAATTGACTGGGGGTCATGGGGTTTTAATTTCTCGATCATCTTCGATCCCAACACGCTGAAGTCTGCGCCACACACGTTCATGGCGTCACTGAGTGTCCCGCAAGATCGCCAGGATGACGTTTATGATCAACTCACCGAAGCCTACCCGGCGATTACCGTTGTGCGGATGCAGGACGTATTTACCTCGCTGGCATCGCTGTTGGCGCAAATCAGCGCAGCTGTGCGTGTCACGGCGATGGTGACCATTATCTCCGGGATTTTTGTTCTCGGTGGCGCGATTGCGGCAGGTCATCAGGCCCGGGTTTATGATGCCGTTATTCTCAAAATTCTCGGGGCCGAACGAATCGCCATCATACGGGCACTTATTGCCGAATATGCGTGCCTTGGGCTGATTGTGGGCGGACTTGCGCTTCTTTTGGGGACCGGGGCTGCCTATGTCGTTGTGACCGAGGTTTTGGAAATTGACTGGCAGTTACCGATTTCACCGATGCTTACGGCTGTCAGTGTCGCATTTGCGCTCACGCTTGGTTTTGGCTTCGTTGGTACATGGCGCGCGCTCGGGGTTCGTCCCAATCAATATCTGAGTACTACGGCATAGTCACCTGTAGCTGAAATTGACCGATGTTTTTGGCTTACAGCCCGTGGCGGGGGTGTCTTTCAACCAGGTTTCGTGACATTTCTGCGAAGACGCTTGAAACAGCTGGCTCTTTTCACGATATATACACAAGGTAGAGGCTTATCGGCCCGTTCTGTTCATCTTCTGTTGATCTGACACGGGGTAGTCTCACTCGCTTTTATGAAATTCGTTTCACTTAACTAGGGATGATGAGGGAACATATGAACGATCCTCTTGCCAATCGATATACCTCTACGCAAACGCGGAGTGAGGTTGCGACCAATGCTGGGCTGCGCAAATATATGCTCGGCATCTACAACTATATGGCATCCGGGGTTTTGCTCACCGGTGTTGTGTCTCTATTGACCCACATGCTTGCGGTGGATGCATCTTCGCAAACAGGCCTCACGGCACTCGGTGAGGCGATTTACTTGTCTCCGCTGCGCTATGTGCTCATGTTCGCGCCGCTTGCCTTTGTTCTCGTCCTGTCGTTCGGCATTCAGAAATTGTCGCAATCCATGACGCAGGCGATGTTCTGGCTCTTTGCCGCCGTGATGGGCGTTTCGATCAGCTGGATTTTCCTCGCCTACACCGGTGCCTCAGTGGCGCGCGTGTTCTTCATCACGTCGGCGATGTTTGGTGCCCTCAGCTTGTGGGGCTACTCAACAAAGCGTGACCTGTCCGGAATGGGTACCTTCTTGTTCATGGGCGTGATCGGGCTGCTCATCGCGTCGATTGTGAATATGTTCCTCGGGTCGTCAGCGCTTCAGTGGGCCATCTCGGTTCTCGGCGTTGGCATTTTTGCCGGCCTCACCGCGTATGATACGCAGCGCCTGCGGAACATGTATTTCCAACTCGAAGGCACGTCCTTTATGGGCAAGGCGATGATCATGGGCGCGCTGTCGCTTTACCTCGATTTCATCAACATGTTTATGTTCCTGCTGCAACTCCTGGGCAGCCGGGAATAGAAACGCGAAAAGCCGGGTTCTGGCTTTGCGGAAACCCGCCTAAAATTGGAAACCCTGGGCGATTGGCCCAGGGTTTTTTCGTTTGTATGGCTAAAACTTTAGGGCTCAAGCGGTACGGGAGTAGACACGTCGAACCCGCGGTTTCGCGGTCAGTCGACCACACGCATCAGCAGCGGTTGCAACACCTTTAATACCTGGGCCAGATCGCGCCCGCGCTTGAGGGTTTGTCCGGAAGCAGACAGTACGAGAAACGCGCCTTGTTTCTGCGCAAGTGCGGGACGCTTGATTACCCGATAAACCGGCATTTCGCTTGATCGTTTGAAAACAGCAAAGACCGCTTCGGTCCGCGTCGCCTCCATCGCATAGTCGCGCCATTCACCCGCTGCAACCATGCGCCCATAGATATTGAGGATAACGCTTAGCTCGTCGCGGGTGAAAAAAATCTGTAGAGGTGGTCGTCGTTGCCCATCAGCCGACCTCCCGTCTTTTGCAGAGCTTTCATTCCGGGAGTGTCCACTATCATTTCCCAGTCTTTTTAGCGAACGAGGGCCTGATGCCATAGGCTACCTTTCAACAACATGCCTGTTTGTATTGCACGCTTTATTCATTCATTAGAGAGTTTGGCTTTCAGTTCACCGTTATGGCAAGGCGTTTTATCGCAAGTTCGTTTGGTATTTTTGTTTCCGTGCGCTACTACATCGTAGTATATTACATTGTAGCAGCTTGATTGCATCTGCGTATATCAACTGTCAGCCTCAACCTCACCTAGTCAGAAGGACCCTTCCGATGAAAACAATCTCCGCTCTTACTCTTGTCTCCAGCTGCCTTTTGGCAACCACCGCGATGGCGAAAGATCGCAGCTTTGACTTGGACACAATCAAGGGCGTCGACGTCTCCGGTGCCTCTACGGTTTATATTACGGCCGGTGAAGAACAATCGGTGGTCTTGTCAGTCGATGATGAAGATAAAATGGACAAGATCAAAGTGAAGGTGAGTGATGGCGTGCTCTATGTTGAGCCGAAGGGCTACCGGACCCCGAGCTATACCCTAACCGTTTCCATGCGCACGATTGAAGAGTTCGATAGCTCTGGTTCTGCTCGGGGTTGGATCAAAAATATCGACGCGGAGAGGTTCTCATTTGATTCGAGTGGATCGAGCCGAATCGCACTTTCGGGAAAATGCGGTGAGTTGGAAATCGACATTTCAGGCTCAGGGCGTGTTGGTGCGAAAGAACTGGCATGCAACGAGGTTGGGATCGATATCTCGGGATCAGGACGTGCCACGGTTCATGCCTTAAAGGCGATTGATGCGGATATTTCGGGGTCGGGTAAGGTTCTGGTTTATGGATCACCAACACGTATCAGCCAGGATGTCTCTGGTTCAGGCCGCATCCGGATGGTTGGGGATGACGAAGAAACCAAATCCGACAAGAAGTCATGGAATTGAACCGGAACATAAAGCGGCACCATGGGCGTGGTGGGCTGAAATGCCCACCCCTCGCAACACACCCGCGTAATGGCAGTGGAAACGGCTGGTCCCCGCATAATCCGGCTCAGGCGCCTCAGCTCCGATAGTCAGCGTTTATAGAGATATAGCCGTGGGTCAGGTCGCAGGTCCAAACCTCAGCCTGACCATCTCCGACACCAACATCCACTGCAAGATCAATCTTTTGGCCAGCGAGATGAGCGGCAACTGGGGTTTCGTCATAATCATCAACTGCGGCGCCTTCAGCTGCGACAAGTGTTTCGCCAAAGCGGATCGTCATGCGATCTCGGTCAGCGGGTTCCCCGGCTTTCCCAACGGCCATCACGACACGCCCCCAGTTCGCGTCCCCCCCGGCGATAGCCGTTTTGACAAGCGGGGAGTTGGCGATCGATAGCGCGATTTTATGCGCAGACAGGTCGGTTGACGCACCATTGACCCTCACGCTGATAAATTTTTGAGCGCCTTCACCGTCGCACACGATCTGTTTTGCAAGGTCAATCGCGACCTCGTTGAGCGCAGTGCGAAACGCGGTCAGCCGCGCATCAGCAGGGTCGGTAATTTCTTCATGTGGCGCATGACCGGTAGCGAACAGCAGGAACGTGTCACTCGTCGATGTATCGCTGTCGACGGTGATGCGGTTAAAGCTCTGATCGGCGGCGTCTTTCACCAACGTCTGCAATGCTGCGGGCGCGATGTTTGCGTCAGTATAAATATAGGCGAGCATGGTCGCCATATCGGGGGCGATCATGCCTGATCCCTTCGCAATCCCGCTGATTGAAACGGGTGTGCCGACGATTTCGGTTTGTGAACCCGCCCCCTTGGGAAAGGTATCGGTCGTCGTGATTGCAAGCGCGGCCTCTTTGAGTGTCGCCGAACCAAGCGAAGCAATTGCATCATTCAGCACATTCACGGCTTTCTCGGCCGGAAGCGGCTCGCCAATCACGCCCGTTGCGGATGGGAATATCGTCTCGCGTGGGATTGTTAGCGCATTTGCGATCGATCCGGTCAGCAAATCGAGTGCCGCTTTGCCCCGTTTCCCGGTAAAAGCATTCGAATTGCCTGCGCTGACAACCATCGCGCGCGCGGTGGGATTTTCGCGTTCCAGGCATTTCCGGCACCACTCGACCTCGTCAGAAGCGGTTGCCGAACGGGTCATGACGCCTGCGGCAGAAACCTCCCGATCAAAAACGACAAGCAGAAGATCGTTGCGGTCCTTATACTTGTAGCCGGCCTGAATACACGAGATGCGCATTCCCGCAATTCTCGGAAGGGCGGGAAACGCCGCTGGCGCAAGGGGGGATTTCGGGAGCTGACCAGCCATGGAATACACTCGTTGGGGTATGGAGACATACCCCGTTTATGCATTCATATTGAAGAAACGCAAGCGACCACGAATTGTACAGAGCGCTGACAATAAATGTCGTCTCGAGATAAAGTCAGGCGAGCGAACCCGAACGATGTTCCGCACCCGAATGACCGAGCACAACGTCACCCAGCACATGTTCATCCAGAATGCCAGAGGACGCACCAGCAGGACGAAAGCTCCGGGCTGCCCAAAATGGCCAACTCCGGGTTTTGGGGCCTGCCCATCCGCGCCGCCGCAATTCTCGCGCGATCATGGTGTTGAAAAAGCCGTGCGCAACCAGTGCCACCTTCTCATCACGTGCGGCAGCCTTGATCAAAAAGTCCGCCGCGTAAGCCGCACGCTTGCGTGCCGCGCGAAAGCTTTCCAATCCTTGGGTCAACCCGAGGATCCAGAACACCCGTGACCACACGCCCCATCCGAGCGCGGTCATCCGAAAGCCCAAAACGGGGGGCACGGGCAAAGCCGCCTCGACAAACATCGCCGAACGAACGAACTGGCCATCGCCTTTGAGCGTTGTTGCCGTCTCGACTGCACGGGGAAGGGTACTTGCGAACACCTTGTTGATATCGCGGAATTTTTCGATCAACCTATGCGGTGGCGCGCTGATCGCTCGATCGAGCGAGGCTCGTTCATATTCCGCAAGCCAAGCGGCATAATCACGCCTGCGCAGACGGCGGCTCCATTTCACCACCGGCTCGCCATGTCTGACCAAGAGAATTTCCATCACAGCGCCTCGTCACCGAATAACCTGAAGCTGACGCTTAGGGCCACCTTCATTTTCGCGGCGTACCGGCACTCACCCGACACCCCGCACTTATATATAAGAACAAGTTAACACATTTTCACGCTTCGTTCATTGGTCTCTAGCCGACTTTTGAGGTCATCAGCGTGTCAACGTAGGGACAAAAATGCTTCAGTTTCGTTTCGGTTCTGTGACATAGCGCGGGTTGGTTTGAGCAACCACGCCGATAGTTTTTTGGGCGAAATCAGAGTTTAGCGGGCGAAAAGCTGGTCGAAATCCCTGAAGGCCTTGAATTCAATGGCATTCCCGGCGGGATCTCGGAAAAACATAGTCGCCTGTTCGCCGGATTGCCCTTCAAAGCGTACCCGTGGGGAGATTTCAAATTCGATCGCCGATACTTCGAGGCGTTTTCCCAATGCCTCCCAATCCTCCCACGCAAGAACGACGCCGAAATGGGGGATGGGGACGAGGTCGCCATCGACTGGGTTTGCGGCAAACGTTTCGCGTTTTGGGATCTCGTGGCATACCAGTTGATGGCCGTAGAGGTTAAAATCGACCCAGCTCGTGGAAGAACGGCCTTCCGAACAGCCGAGAACGCCGCCGTAGAAGCGGCGCGCGGCATCGAGGTCGTCAACGGCAATCGCGAGGTGGAAGGGTGTGATCATGGATCAAACCCCTCGCTTTGCCGGCGAGTGCATCAGTCGAGAGCTTTCACGATATCTTCAACCATCTTCTTCGCATCTGAAAATAACATCATCGTATTGTCGCGGAAGAAGAGCTCGTTTGCGACGCCCGCATACCCCGAACCAAGGCTACGTTTTACGAACAGGACCGTCTTTGCATTTTCCACATCAAGAATGGGCATGCCGAAAATCGGGCTTGCCGTATCGGTCTTGGCGGCGGGGTTGGTCACGTCGTTCGCCCCGATGACAAACGCGACATCGGCCTGCGTGAAATCATTGTTGATATCCTCAAGCTCGAACACCTCATCATAGGGCACGTTTGCTTCTGCCAGAAGCACGTTCATATGGCCGGGCATCCGCCCTGCGACAGGGTGAATGGCGTACTTAACGTCCACCCCTTCGGCTTTGAGCACATCCGCCATCTCACGAACAGCGTGCTGCGCCTGGGCGACCGCCATACCGTAGCCGGGAACGATGATCACGCTGCCCGCGTTTTTCATGATGAAGGCCGCATCGTCGGCGGAACCTTGTTTGACGGGGCGGTCGGCTTGCACACCCGCGGGGCCCGCAGCATCATCACCGCCAAACCCGCCAGCGATCACGCTGATAAATGACCGGTTCATGCCCTTACACATGATGTAGCTGAGGATCGCGCCCGACGAGCCCACCAGCGCCCCGGTAATGATCAGCGCGGTATTCTGGAGGGTGAAGCCGATCCCCGCTGCGGCCCAGCCGGAATAGCTGTTCAACATCGAGACCACCACCGGCATATCCGCCCCGCCGATCGGCACGATCAAAAGGAAACCGATGACGAAAGAGAGGGCAAGGATGA
>JBCDDR010000059.1:0-13225 GCA_039180205.1 Pseudomonadota bacterium
AGCATTTCGAGATGAGGTGGGCCTCGGTGCCGTCAACTCGATCAACTGGGCGCGGATTGCAGCACAAGTGGTTTATTATTTCCATGCGGCATCGCGCTTAGGGGCGCCGCATCGCCCGCTGCGGTTTGCTGTGCCGACGGGGAATTTCGGTGACGTTTTCGCGGGTTATGTGGCGGCTCAAATGGGGTTGCCGGTTGAGCAATTGATCGTTGCGACCAATGAAAACGATATTCTGCGGCGTGCGCTTTCTGCAGGGGACTACAGCCGAGCGGCAGTGAAAACCACATCAAGCCCCAGTATGGATATTCAGGTCTCTTCAAACTTTGAACGGCTATTGTTTGACCTGGTCGGGCGAGACGGCGCAATATTGTCGGCTATGATGCAATCCTTTCAAACGACCGGACGGCTCGACCTCCCTGAACATGTGGTATCTGCGGCGGCAAGTCATTTTGCTGCCGAGGCCGTGAACGAGGAAGACACCGCAACGACAATCCGCGAGGTCTTTCAGACGACCGGTGAGTTATTGGACCCGCATACCGCTATAGGTGTCGCGGCGGCTCGTCGCCATAACGATTCGCAGACATCCCCAATTGTCGTTCTGGGAACGGCACACCCCGGTAAGTTTCGAACCGCCGTTGAAAGGGCATGCGGCACGCGCCCCAGCCTACCCGCGCACGTTGGGAATTTATTTGACCGCGAAGAGCGTTTTTCGACCTTACCCAACGATCTTGATGCGCTGATCGCCCATATCCGCGAAAGGCATGCCCCATGACGGCAACGATCACGACCCTCGATAACGGACTTCGCGTTGCCTCGGTGTCGATGCCGTTCTTGGAAACCGTCAGTGTGTCGTGCTGGGTGGATGTTGGTTCCCGCTACGAAACCATTGCCCAGTCTGGCGCGACCCATATGCTTGAACATATGGTGTTCAAAGGGACGCGTGCGCGCACCGCCCGTCAGATCGCTGAAGACATCGAAGTGGTGGGCGGGCATCTGAATGCCTATACGTCGCGCGATCAGACGACGTTTTATGCGCGTGTGTTGAAAGAAGATACGCCGCTCGCGGTGGGTCTGCTTGCCGATATTCTGCAAAATGCCCTGCTTGATCCTGAAGAGATTTCCCGCGAGCGCGATGTGATTTTGCAAGAGCTCGGTCAAACCCATGATACCCCCGATGATATCATCTTCGATTTTCTGCAAGAGGCGGCTTTCCCCGACCAGGCGATCGGCCGATCGATCCTTGGCACCGAGGAGAGCGTGGAAGGCATGACGGCCGACCGCTTACGCAGCTATCACTCGCGGCATTATCGCCCCGGGGCAACGGTGATTGCAGCAGCGGGCCGGGTCGATCACGACGCATTGGTCGATGAAGTGGCCGCCCAGTTTACCAACCTGCCAAAAGGTGAGCCGAGCGATTTTGAACGCGCCCAATATCGCGGTGGGCATGTCTATGATGTCCGACCGCTGGAGCAGGTACATCTCGCAATCGCTTTTCCCGCCGTTTCCTTCCATGACCCGAAATTCTACGCGGTTCAGATTCTGGCGACGATGCTGGGGGGCGGCATGTCCTCTCGCCTGTTTCAAGAGGTACGCGAGGAGCGCGGTCTAGCCTATTCGGTTTATGCCTTCGCGGGAGCCCATCAGGACACCGGACTTTTCACCATTTATGCAGGAACGAGCCCCCAGAAGGCCGATGAGGCATTGCGTGTGATCGCCGGCGAAGTTCAAGCGGTTTCCCGAATTGGCGACGAAGACGAGCTCGCCAGAGCCAAAGCCCAGTTGAAAGCGGGTCTCTTCATGGCCCTGGAAAGCTCAACGGCACAAGCCGAACAGCTCGGTCGGCAGCTTTTGATTTTCGGGCGCCCGATATCTACCTCGGAAATCGTGGAAGAAATTGACAGGCTGACACTTGCCGACATCGCGACAACCGCTGAGCAATTACTCTGTAGCCAAAAACCGACGTTTGCCGCGGTCGGTCCGGTTGAAAAGGTTATGGACTACGAGACGCTGTCCTCGGTTTTTCAGGGGACGACCTGCGATTGACGTTGACCCATTTAGTCGCCCAATAAACCACAGTTTACACCAAAGCGCCTTCCAAGGGGGGACGGGCTTTCGCAGGGTTTGGGGCGCTGTTTGCCCAAGGGCGGTGTTGTTAGTGGAGTTGCCGGGCGAGCGCGTCAATCGCTTTCGCGTTCAGCGATGCTTTCTCTTCATCGGTCAGTTGTTCTGCCAGAACTCGGCGGGCAGCCGCAGTCGCGACATCAGCTGCCGCCGCACGAACATCCTTCACCGCGTTCGCCTTCATCTGCTCGACCTTTGCCTCAACGGCGGCGGTACGCCGATCGATCATTTCTTTCAGATTGGCCTGCATCTCATTGCGGATAGCCTCGGCTTCCGCCCGCGCGCCATCGAGCATCGCTTGCGCTTCGGCCTCAGCATCGCGCTGTTTGCGCTGGTAGGTCGCAAGAAGGTTCTGTGCCTCAACCTTCAGCTTTTCAGCTTGTTCAAGCTCGTCACGGATCGCCTCCGCGCGTTTGTCGAGCCCACTCGCAATTGACTGATGCACCTTCAGATAGAGCGCCGTGCCAATGAACAAGATGAACGAGATGGCGACCCAGAACGTGGGATCGGAAAAAACACTGCCATGATGAGCCGCCGCCTCCCCATGGTCTCCGGCAGCTTCCGCTGCTGCAGCAAGGCCAGCCATTGTGAAGCCGATCATGCCGCATCTCCCTGAGTAGCCCGCTCCGAAAGCTCTTTTTTGACTGCCGCATTGATCGCAGTCTTTTTCACCGAACCAACGTTCAACTGGTTCAGAATTTCGACGCAAGTGGATTTGGCAATTTCATTCACGTCCTTCATCGCCGCTACGGTTGCCTCGCGAATCTCTGCATCGACACTTTCAATCTGGCTTTGAAGTCGCTCATCAAGCGCTTTCGTCTCGGCGTCGAGCTCGTCCTGCACCTGCTTTTTTGTGACGGCGAGCAGTTTTTGGGCCTCTGCCCTGTCGTGGGACAATCGCTCTTCGTTGATCTGCTCGATGCGGGTCGCCTCTTCATTCAGCTCACGCGCTTTTTCCACATTCGCATCAATTTTCTGATCACGATGACTGATCACCTCGCGCACTGACGGTAAAGCAAACCGTGCCATCACAAAGTAAAGGGCACCAAAAGTCAGGATCAGCCAAAAGATTTGGGAGGAGGCAAGGCTGGGGTCAAATTGGGGCATCAAAAGTCCTCAAAAAACATCGTTCAAAACACCAGAGCTCAAAGCGAAAGGGCTCAAAACACCAGAGACCGAAACAAAAGGGATCAAACCACTCCGGGCCGAAAACAAGTCGCCGCCACGTAAACGTCAAAACGATGCGAGGCGGCGGAGAGCGGAAGGGCCCACAACTTAACGACCCGCCCGCACAGCCTCATCAAACAAAAAGAATGATCAACGCAACGAGGAATGAAAACAGACCAAGCGCCTCGGTCACGGCAAAGCCGAACAACAGGTTTGGGCGTTGCTGGTCTGCTGCAGAGGGGTTGCGCAGGGCACCCGACAGGAAGAAAGCGAAGATCAGTCCCACACCGATACCCGCACCACCAATACCCAGGGTCGCGAGACCGGCACCAATCATTTTCGCAGCTGCAAGATCCATCCGAAGGTCCTTTCCAAAATAACTATAGGATCTGAAATTTGTCGCTTGGTATAGTCGAGCCGCGACTAAGGTCAATGACTCAAATTTACCGCATCGTTCAAATACACGCTCGTCAACAGCGCAAAGACATAAGCCTGGACCACAGCCACGATCAGCTCGAGCGCTGTCAGCGCGACATTCATGACGAGCGGAACGACACTCAAAATGCTGAGAAGTCCGCCAGCAGCCCCAAGACTCACCACGAACCCGGCAAAGACCTTAAGCAGGATGTGACCGGCAGTCATGTTCGCAAAAAGTCGAACCGACAATGTTACCGGGCGCGACAGAAATGAGATGACTTCAATCAGAACGATAATGGGAATAAGTGGCACTGGGGTCTTGGGCGGCAAGAACATACTGAAAAAATGGGTGCTATGACGCATCAGCCCAATGATGATGGTGCCGACGAAAATAAATGCCGCAAATGCAAAGGTAACGGCGAGATGGCTGGTGACCGTGAACGAGTAGGGCAAGAGACCAAGTAAGTTGCCCATGAGAACAAACATAAAGAGGCTGAAAATAAAGGGGAAATAGTCATTTCCCTTCTTGCCGACATTTTCTTTGACGATGTCACTCACAAAATTATAGCTGAGCTCGACCATTGATTGCCATCGTCCTGGGACGAGCGCCCGTTGGCGCATTCCGCCGACAACGAAGAGGGTGATGGCGGCGACTGTGATCACCATCCAAAGCGATGCATTGGTAAAGCTAACGTCAAAACCGCCGAGCTGAGCTGTGCCCCCCACCGGGTGAATATCAAACTGTTCAAGTGGTCCTGCCACGCGTCCTACCTTCTTTACTCGTGTTCGGCTCAGTTACCGATCAACCTCAATACACCTCAGCTTTCGCCAGGCTTTTTCTCATTGTCCGATCCACGTTCGACCGTTTCAGCGGGGTCTAAACTCCGCGGCGGAGCCAGCATCCCCGTTGACCGCGCCACATTTAAGAAACCGGCTGCGGTTCCCAAAGCAAATAATGCGACCAAAAACAAGGGCGAAGTCCCAAGCCATTTGTCGAGCCAGTATCCCATGAAGGTTCCGACGGCGACCCCCGCGACCAGCTCGATCGCCACTTTATAGGCCCGCGCCAGGCCTTTACGCCCTTCATCGTCGTTTCCGTCTTCGCCCCTTTCCCGTCCCAGGCGTTTGTCGCGACGCGCTTCCAACGCCCGCAACCGCTCGGCGAGATCCTCGGCCTTCAGGTCGTCGTCTGCACCGTCTTTTGCCATCGTTACCGAATCCGGATGATATGATGCCGGCGATCGTCACCCTCTACTGCATCAAGAGAGAGCTGCCCCAAGGGAACGCGGCCTCGCGATAAAACCGTCTCAAAACAAATTTCCAAAAGAGGAACCGATGACCCCACAAAGAAACAGACAACGAGCCCAAATTTGAGCGGACAATAGGCAGCCATGCGGAGGCTGTCAAGCAAGCGAATCTTAGCTATAAGTCTATGATTTTACAATTTTTTAGAACATAAAAATCGGGTTGGCGCTATTCTGCAGCCGCAAGGACCGGGGCGCGGGCGAGATCGACCGAAACAAGTTTCGAAATCCCTTTTTCAACCATAGTAACGCCAAACAGGCGGTTCATTCGAGACATCGTCACCGCATTGTGCGTAACGATCAAAAAGCGTGTATCTGTTCGCGCGCCCATGGCATCAAGCAGATTGCAAAAGCGTTCGACATTTGCATCGTCGAGCGGGGCATCTACCTCATCAAGCACGCAAATTGGCGCGGGATGGGTCATGAAGACCGCAAAAATAAGCGCGAGTGCGGTCAACGCCTGTTCGCCCCCAGACAATAGTGAGAGGCTTTGCAGGCGTTTCCCGGGAGGGCTTGCCATAATCTCAAGACCTGCACTCAAGGGGTCATCCGACTCGATCAGGCTCAAATGCGCTTCACCGCCGCCAAAGAGCGTTTGAAACAACGTCCCAAAATGCTGATTGACCTCGTCGAAGGCGGCCATCAGAAGCTGTCGTCCTTCGCGGTTGAGCGCCCCAATGGCCCCGCGCAGTTTTGCGATCGCGTGTTCGAGATCTTCGAATTCGCGGGTAAGCCCCGACAGCTCCTCCTTACGCTCATCGAGTTCAACCGAAGCCCTAAGATTGACCGGGCCGAGCCGTTCTCGCTTGGCTTTAATCGCTTCCAGCTCGGTTTCAATCTGCTTGCTCGGCGGAAGGTCGGCTTCCTCTGTCTCGTCGATCCCAACCGTGCTCAAAACCATGATCGGGGGGCAATGAAAGGTCTCCCCAATTTCGTGCGCAATTTCCTGACGTCGCGTTCGGTGACCCTCATGCCCGGTTTCGAGCCGCGCCCGCATTTCACGTGCGCGGGCCTCCGCCTCTTTGGTCGCGTTCATTTGCTTGCGGGCCTCAGCCAGGACCATTTCAGCTTCCGCAAGCTGATCAGCTGCCCGCTGGCGTGCTGCCTCGGAATCCGCGAGTTGTGTCGTCAAAGCCTCTCGCTTTTGCGTTTCACCGCCATCGGGGGTCGCAAGCTTTTCAGCTTCGGTGGCAAGTTGCTGGAGCCGACTGTTCAGGGTCTCGATATGTTCGGCACTGTCGCGCCCGCGCGTGGCCCAGGCCTCAGCCTCCGCGCGCAGACGTTCCTTGCGACGTTGCGCTTCGGTGCGCTGCGCGTTCAACTCTTGCAGACGGCTTCGTGCAGCATCGCGCGCGGCTTGGGCCTTGAGCCATGCATCTTTCGAAGCCGCGACGGTATGAGCCAGGGTTTCGAGCGCTTCGGGTTGAACCTGTTCGTCGGCGGTTGTGGCCACTGTTTGGACCTCGGCCGCAAGCGCACCTTCGGCATCTGCAAGGCGCCGCTCGAGCGTTTGCAAGCGATCGCGTTGTTCAGATGCGCGTGCTTCCGCGCGCCGGGCTGCGTTCGCGGTCTCAACCGCCTGATGCTCGGCTTGCTGCAATGCGCGGCGGGCGTCATCGCGTTTCCGGTCGGCATCGGTTAAGGCCTGTTTTTGCTGCTCAAACTTCACCTTTGTTTCGGTAAGCGCCGCCGCCAAAGGAGCAAGCTCAGCCTCCGCCGCGGTCAGCTCATTTTGCTGTTCAATCCGCCTCGCGGCCTCGCTCACAAAGCTGCCGGTTGCCGCAAACCCATCCCAGCGCCACAGCTTCCCCGACTTGGAAACAACCGAAACCCCGGGAGGAAGGCCTTCCATAATCTGGTCGATCTCGTGAGCAGATTGCGGCTCGCTTTCAAGAACAAACGTATGCGCGACCCGTCTTGCAAGCGACGGATGCGTTTTCACAAACTCTGCGAGCCGTTTTGTACCCGTTGGTGCGTCGGGCCCTTCAGCATAGACAGGAAGGGTCTGCCAACGATTTTCCGAAAGGGCGGCAGGAACTTCGGCAATGATCGCTTCAGCGGACCAACCAAGCGCGGCTGCAATCGCTTTTTCGTAGCCGGGGGTAACATCGGCGTCCGCCAGCGCCCATGTCTGATCAGACGAGGCCTTGTTTGAATGTTTGCCAACAAGCTTTCGCAACATATCCCGGCGGGACGTCGCGGCCGCGGCGGCACTTTCGGCATCATTTTGCTGATGTCTGATATCGCGAAAGTGCTTTTCTTCACGCTCTGCCGCATCTTCATATTGTTTGAGGGCAAGCGAGGCTGACTCCGCCGCATTTCGGGCCATCTCCGCTTCGTTCGCAAGGTCTTGCGGCGCTGGTTGATCTTCCGATGCGCTCTGCTCCCGGGCTTTCGCAAGCGCCTCTTGAATTGTCTCGACCTCGCGCGCCCGGCGGGCAATCATCTCGTCGGCGCGTTTACGCGCGGCGATGGTCGCCTGATTGAGCGCCTCAGCTTCTTTGTGCGCCGATTGAGCTTTGGAGTAAGCCTCAAGCGCCTCGGCAAGCTCTGCTTCACATCGCTCCAACTGGTCTTCCAGGTCGGGGCGCCTTGTTTCCGCTTCGGTCAGCTCAGCATCGGTTTCTCCGAGGTCTTTGAGGATCTGGTCAACCGTGGACTTTGCATCTTCAGCCTGCGACCGGGCGCGATCGAGATCCCCTTCTGCGGAGGCTCGTTGGCTGACAACTGCTTGAAGCTTTGCCGCACGGTCTCTCTCAGCCCGGTCCAGATCGTCGCGTTCATGGGTGATACGTGTCACAGCTGCGGCACGCCGGATTTCTTCATCCCGCAGCGCCGGAATTCGCGCCGCGACTTCGGTCTCTTGGGTCGAGAGTTTGGCCACAGCAGCCACAACACGACGCATCTCGGCGTCGGCACTTTCAAGCTCGTCATCCAACTTACGGATCGCATCGCACTCCGCGCGCCATTTTTGAAACGCGAGAATAGCGCTTAATCGGGTAATCGTCGCGGAAAGCTTCTTATAGCTTTCGGCCTGACGCGCTTGACGGTTGAGGCCATTCATCTGCGACTTCAGTTGATCAATCACGGTGGTGAGCCGTTCAAGATTGGTTTCGGCTGATTTCAGGCGGCTCTGCGCCTCTTTGCGGCGGCTGTGGAGCCCTGAAATCCCGGCCGCCTCCTCAAGCAGTTTACGCCGATCGGCGGGCTTCGCATTGATTAACTCACCAACGCGCCCCTGGCTTACAATGGAAGGTGATTGCGCCCCGGTCGCGGCGTCGGCGAACAGGAGCTGCACATCTTTTTGCCGCACGTCGCGCCCGTTGATCCGATAACTTGACCCCAACTCACGCTCGATCCGCCGCGAGATCAGCAGGTCATCGCTGTCATTAAATGCGGCTGGGGCATTTCGATCACGGTTATCTATGGCCAGGGCAACCTCGGCGATGTTGCGTGCTGGTCGCCGCGCTGTGCCTGCGAAAATCACATCATCCATACCGCCACTGCGCAACGATCGGGCCGAATGCTCGCCCATCACCCACCGCAGCGCCTCGAGCAGATTGGACTTGCCACACCCGTTGGGACCCACCACACCGGTGAGCCCAGGCTCAATCCAGAGCTCCGTGGGGTCCACAAAGGATTTGAACCCTGACAAACGCAGGCGGGTGAAATGCAAGTTAACGATCTCCCGTTGTCATGCCGTCCATCAATACATCCAAGCGCCAGGCTCAGAGCTTTCCTTGAAGAATCGGTTCAAGCGTTTCCCAAATATGGGCGCGTTCAGTTATGTCACCATCGAGGATAATCGTGGGTGTTGCGGTTACGCTGTAGGTCTTGATCGCGTCCGAATAGAGCGCGGTGATCTTTTGTTTTATCGCGTCGTCTTCAACACACCGCCGGACAACGCGCTCTCCGATACCGGCCCGCTTTGTCACCGAGGCCACATCTTGAATGGCTTGATCCTGATCCTGTGTTTTGACCCATTCTTTGGGCGTCGCGAACAAAAGCCGCGAAAGCGCGCCATAACGTTCTACCGATGAGCAATTCAGTACTGAAGTTGCCACAATATCAGGGGTATGGCGCGGGAAGGAGCGGATTTCGAGCTCAACCTTCCCGGCCTGAATATAGTCGCGGTACAGCAACGGCAGGGTGAATTCTTCGAAATAGGCGCAGGCCCCGCAAGAATAACTTTCATACGCGATCATCTTGATCGGCGCGCTCGGGCTGCCAAGCACATGGGCACCGGATTCGAGCCGGCGGAAGCTCGCTGCCTTCAAAAGTTCCTTGGCAGCTTCACGCTCTGCTTCCTGATCCCCCGCTTCACCATCGGCTTCGGTTTCCGCAAGCTGTTGCGGCGTTGAAGGATCCCGACTTTGCGCAGGCCCCGCCTCGTCACCGCAGGAAGCAACCACAAGTGCGGTAAATCCGATGAGACCGAATTGACCCGCACGGCGGGCCCGGGCGATAGCCATGGACAGCGTAAATTCGAACATGTTGATGTTTGTCATCTAATTAACCCCAAGATGCTGTATATTGGATGGATGTTTCGTTGTTTGTCAATCACTGCGGGTGGGCTCGCGTGTCCGCGACGTGGCATTTGCTTTTCCCGTTTCGCTTTCTAGAGTAAAACTGGGAATTTTTTTGACGTTTCCCGTATGCGATTTCTACAATTTTTCACTCCCCGCGCCAGGAAGGCCAACCCGTCGGGCGGCTCCACCGTCAACGAGTCGGCATTGAAATGGTGAGAAGGGACGGAAAGCTGTCGCGGTCAACAACAGAACCACCTATGTTCCCGCCGATTTGCCGAAAAACGACGCCTATGAATCACGCCTCTGTGGCGACAATTCGATCAGCGCGCCGAGCCGAGCGCAAGCATTTCGCAGTCTGTCGGACTCAAATAGCCCAAGTTCTTTTGCCATTCGATCAACGTCATCCTGCGAGACCTCTGGCGCCCTGCGGGGCAGGGGTTTCGCAGTTTGTTGCGGCAGCGGCGTTTGCAAGATCCGAATTTGCGCAATCGCGCCGTAGCCAAAAAACCTGTTGATCCGTTCGCGAATCCGCTCGATTTCATGTTGAACAATCAAAGCGCTCGCGGGCTCAACCAACAGATGCAGGCGGCCCGCTGCGCGCTTTCCGCGATCGAAGGCGAGCGTTTCAGGCAGTGTCACCGCAGCAAACTCTTGGCCGACAATCTCCTGCCATTTCGTCAGTAATTCCTGGTGTGCAAAACCGCGTTTCCGCAAGTTCGCGCGTGTCGCCTCGTCGAGCAGGGTATCCAAACGCCGCCCCATCGGCAGCGGAGATGCAAAACGCGGCGGCGGTTGATAACGACGCTTGGTCACGAAATGAAAGACCTTTCCAATTGGCGTGTCCGCACGCTAACAAAACTCATCCGGATCGGCTATCGCGAAAATTGTCGATTGGGTTGTCATGGCTATTGAGATTCGGAGAGGCGGGTCAATCGATCATCAGCTAACATCAAGCCTGGCGCAACAATTCTCCCCGCTTCTTTTGGCGTGGTATGATGGTGCCCGTCGCAGGCTCCCATGGCGCGCCGAGCCGGGCGAAACCACTGACCCCTATCGCGTCTGGCTCAGTGAAATCATGCTGCAGCAAACGGTTGTCGCGACGGTGATTCCCTATTTCGAGGCGTTTACTGCTCGCTGGCCGACCGTTGAAGCGCTCGCGCAGGCCGACAATGCGGATGTGATGGCTGCGTGGGCGGGGCTCGGCTATTATTCGCGAGCGCGCAATCTTCATGCCTGTGCACAGACGATCGTCGCCGATTTTGGGGGCAAATTCCCGGCTCAGGAGGGGGACCTCCTCAAGCTTCCCGGGATTGGTCCTTACACGGCGGCAGCCATTGCTGCGATTGCATTTGGAAGGGCCGCGACGGTTGTTGATGGTAACGTCGAGCGCGTGATCAGCCGACTTTTCGAGATCGAGACGGCACTCCCCGAGGCGAAGCCGGAAATCAAATCCTGTGCCGCGAAACTGACGCCGGCCCAGCGCGCGGGCGATTATGCTCAGGCAATGATGGATCTGGGGGCAACGATCTGTCGGCCCAAATCCCCGCAATGCCTGATTTGCCCGGTCCGTGTCATGTGCGGGGCGCATCAATCGGGTACCGCCGAACGGTATCCGGTCAAGGCCCCGAAAAAGGTAAAACCGAAGCGAAATGGCCATATCTTTATTGTGCGTTCCTCACGTGACCGGCTGCTTCTCATTCGGCGACCGAAAAAGGGCCTGTTAGGCGGCATGCGCGCGTTCCCTTCGACCGAATGGCACGAGGGTGCGGTTCCACCGACCCCTCCTGCTGAACTCAGCGATAGCGTCGCAAAACCCTTTCAAAAACGTGAGGGACAGGTGCGGCACGTTTTTACCCACTTTGAACTCATGCTGGATATCTGGTTGGCGGAAGGCACGGATGAATTCGCTTTGGAAGGCCCGCACGAATGGTGGCCGACCGGCGAAATCCATGCAGCAGGATTGCCCACAGTGATGGCGAAAGCCGCGCGAATCTTTGCCTGATCTTTGTCCCTCTGATCGGCTTCTTTTGAATTCACATCCAGTTGACAGTATCGGCTGTCATTCTTCGTTGACGCTGGGGTCATTTCGCCGCATCCTTGGCGGGTCATCCTTATCGGATTCATAAAGGACCCTGCCATGCGCTTTATCTCTCGTCTCATTTCCGGCGCGGCGGTACTTGCTGCCAGTGTCCTCCTCCATGGCCCGGCGTCGGCTGAAAAAATTGCGCTGGTGGGCGGCAGACTGATCGATGGCTTCGGTAACCAGCCGATTGCCAATAGCGTTATCCTCATTGATGACGAAACGATTACCAAGGTCGGGTCTGTCGATACACTTGAGGTGCCGACAGGTTACCGTGTGATTTCGACCGAGGGCATGAGCGTGTTGCCCGGCCTTTGGGAAAGCCATGCCCACCTCATGCTAAACGGCCATGCCAATTATCCGCATTGGCAGCGGGCGTACAAAGACCGGTTCGCCACTGAAATTATGCCGGCAAGCGCGCATCAATTGCTTATGGCCGGTGTAACCTCGGCGCGCGATTTGGGGGCACCGCTTGATGCGTCCATCTCCGTTAAGTCACGCATTGAGTCCGGCGAGATTCCAGGGCCTCGGTTGTTTACCTCAGGCCCCTTCATCCAGGCGGAGGTCCAGGAATGGCAAAAGGGCTATCGCTGGGCTGTGAGTTCACCCGAAGAAGCCCGCGCGCGCGTCAAACAGTTGCATGACGCCGGGATGGAGATCGTCAAGCTCATCGATCAGGATAAAATGGCGCTTGAAACCGCGCAGGCGGTTGTTGATGAAGCGCATAAGCGCGGCATGAAAGTCGTCGCCCATTCGCACCGGCCAAACGAAATTCGTCGGGGTCTACAGATTGGTGTTGATAATTTCGAACATACCGGGCTGACAACGGCGCCCGAATATCCCGCCGATGTCGTGGCTATGTTGAAAGAGCGCACGGCGACCGGCCGCGTCGCCGGCGGCCCGATGTTCTGGACGCCAACAGTTGAGGGGCTGTGGAATTTTCAGAATACCGTTGCAAACCCCGAGCGCCTCGATGACGATTGCTGGCACCTTGATCTTGAGGACGATACCATTGCGGACATTAAAAGCTCGCTCGTCTTTGTGGGTCAGCTCCCCTATATGCAGCTAACGCCGCTGCGGCGTCCTACGCTCAAGAAGAAAATCGCTCAGTTGCGCGACGCGGGTGTGGTTTTTCTCGTCGGTACCGATAGCGGCATCCCAACCAAATTTCATTGTCAGTCGACGTGGAACGAGCTCGACGTCTGGGTCAATGTGATGGGAATTTCCGAGATGGATACCATCCGTGCGGCGACCTATTGGCCCTCGGTCATGATGGGGGTTAGCGACAAATGGGGCACCGTTTCGGCGGGCAAATACGCCGATATCATTGCCGTCAAAGGCGATGTCCTGCGCTACATCAACCTTTTGCAGCGCGTGGATTTCGTCATGAAAGGCGGCAAGGTTTATAAGCATGATGGCGAGGCGGTCATGAACTGAACAGCGGTTCAAAGACGCCCATTCTATCGCAGCGGCATAACGGCAACCCCTGGGTCTATTGCCCGTCGTCGCACTGTCGGAAGAGTTTACAATTTCCGCCGTTCCCACAGTGTAAGATTTCGTTAACACATTGAAAATCCTGCGTCTGTTGCAAGTGGTCCGATTTTTGC
>JBCDDR010000060.1:0-13164 GCA_039180205.1 Pseudomonadota bacterium
AGGTCGAGGTAATTATCTTGAGGCAGGGAACCTCGGTTTCCTAAGCGGTTTCATCGATGGAGGCTTCTTCCTCTAGAAACTTATAGGACGTAATCGTGCGATCGTGACGTAGGATCCCGAGCCCGGTGGAGGCATTGCCTTGCGGGTCGAGATCAATAACCAACACGCGTCGACCCACAGCAGCCAATCCGGTGGCGAGATTAATAGCTGTTGTGGTTTTGCCAACCCCGCCTTTTTGATTCGCAATCGAAATCACCGGGGCGACAGAATGTTTCGACCCGCGCGGGTCACGCTCAGAAAGCGGCGGTTCAGAGGGCTGCGGAGTCATGCAGAACAACGTCCTTTAATATAAGTATCGACCCATTCGGATCCGTCACGCTTGGTTTGATTTGCGAGCGTAGTTTCCAAGATATTGCGGCCCGCGTCAATTCATCTTCTACATCTTGTCCCTTCAAAAGCAACCAGAGTGTATTTTTACCTTGGAACGGGATCGCATAGCGGATCAGTTGATCAAGATCTGCACAAGCGCGCGCGGTAATCAAATCGGCGGGAAACGCGGTCGCAGCCTCGATGCGCTGCGCTTTCACAGTGACCCGCGTCTCTACACCCATTGCCCGCGCAGTGTACCGCAAAAAACTGGCTTTGCGCTGATTTGCTTCGAAAAGCGTGCCCGAAAGATCATCACGCCCCGCGACGATCGCCAGCGCTGGAAATCCGCCACCCGAACCAACATCAATAAAGGTCTTGGATACACCTTCCGATGGGATGTGCGCGAGCAATTGAAGCGAATCGAGAATATGGCGAAACCAGACCAATCCAACCGTTGATGGACCAATAAGATTCATCTTGGTCTGCCATTTCAAAAGTGTATCGACGTAAATCTGCAGTCGGGCGTCGGTTTCACGTGAAACAAATCGACCAAGCGGGTGCTCGCGGCGAAACTCCGCCAACCAGGACAGCGCCGCCCTTTGCGCATCATCGGGCCCCATGTCTCCCATCGACTTTTCCCGATTTTTCAGGCCGCATCGCGCCGAAGCCGGGCCAATACAATCGTGAGTGCGGCCGGGGTCATCCCAGGGATCCGCGCTGCCGACGCCAGCGTCTGTGGCCTGTGGGTTTCAAGCTTCTCCCGCACTTCGTTTGATAGGCCGCTGATCGAACCGAAGTCAAAATCCGATGGAATTTCAACGGCTTCATCTCTTCGTAAAGCGGCTATGTCTGCATCTTGCCGCTTCAGGTAGCTCGCATACCGTGCATCCGTGGCCAGTTGCACGAGATAGCTCTCATCGATGTGCGCAAGGTCAGGCCACCGACGGACAATGTCCTCCACAGAGATATCGCTCGACCCCAGCAAGGTCCACGCAGAACGACGAACGCCATCGAGATTCACTGGAATGCCAACCTTCGCGGCTTCGTTCGGCGTCGTTGTCAGTTCTTTCAGGCGTGCCATGGCATCATCAAGCTGCTGACGTTTTAAGGCAAAGGCCAACGTCCGGGTGCGCCCGACACAGCCAACCCCCTGCCCAAGCGGCGTTAGACGCTGGTCTGCATTGTCCGCGCGCAATCGCAATCGATATTCGGCACGCGAGGTAAACATACGATAGGGCTCGCTCGTCCCACGTGTGATGAGGTCGTCGATCATCACGCCGATATACCCGTCAGCCCGCGAGATCATGAAAGGTGATGACCCGCCGAGCGCCAGCACGGCATTGATGCCGGCAATCAGTCCCTGGGCCGCCGCCTCTTCATATCCCGTGGTCCCATTGATCTGCCCAGCAAGGTAGAGACCCCTGGCACGCTTGACCTCGAGCCCGGTCGTCAACTCCCGTGGGTCGACATAGTCGTATTCGATTGCGTACCCATCTTGCAGAATCTTCGCCCTCTCCAATCCCGGGATCGTCTTCAAGAATGCGCGTTGCACGTCACCCGGGAGTGAGGTGGAAATACCGTTCGGGTACACGGTATGGTCGTTTCGTCCTTCGGGCTCCAAGAAAATCTGATGCCGCTGACGATCGGCAAACTTCACGACTTTATCTTCAATCGACGGGCAATAACGCGGGCCTGTGCCTTCGATCTGACCGCTGTACATCGCTGACTTCTGAAGATTGGCAGCAATGATCGCGTGGGTCTCCGCCGTCGTTTCCGTGATGTGACAGTCCAGCTGCGTTTGCTCAATCCGCTCAGTCAAAAACGAGAACGGCTGTGGGACCTCGTCTCCTGACTGGATTTCACAGGCGTTCCAGTCAATGGTCCGTCCGTCGAGGCGTGGCGGCGTCCCGGTTTTCAAACGTCCCAAATGAAGATCCAGTTTTTCAAGCGTGCGCGCCAATCCAACCGACGGCGCATCGCCAATGCGTCCTGCCGGGATGCGATCCTCCCCACGATGAATCATCCCACGCAGGAACGTGCCCGTCGTTAAGACCACCGCACCGGCAGACAATGCCTCCCCCGAGGCCAGAACGACGCCGCCAACCCGAACACTGCCGCGCGCCTCCGCGACCAAGAGATCTTCGACCGCCCCTTCGATCAGGGTCAATCCATCAAGTGCGGACAGCTCTTCCTGCATAGCCGATCGGTAGATCGCCCGGTCCGCCTGGGCACGGGGGCCCTGAACGGCGGGCCCCTTCCGCCGATTGAGAACGCGAAACTGAATGCCCGCCTGATCGGCGACACGCGCCATCACCCCATCGAGTGCATCAATTTCCCGCACCAGATGACCTTTCCCCAAACCGCCAATTGCCGGGTTGCAGGACATTTCGCCGATACGGTCGAGGCGGTGGGTAATCAGCGCTGCCCGCGCTCCCATTCGTGCCGACGCCGCCGCGGCCTCGCACCCTGCGTGCCCGCCACCAATCACGATCACATCAAATTCTTGCCGCTTTACCGTCGCCATCGACATGACCTCTCGATCCCAAAAGTACGCGCAAATTGCACCCGATACCCGAGCCGCATATCAAGCCCCGACAGGGCGCGCAATATCAGAGCGAATCAAAAACCAAAATGACACGGTAACATTGTACGCACCCGAAACTATCGAGGTTTCACGTGAAACAGTTGGCGGGGGCTTCGATCTCTTTCGACCTTTCCACATCATTTACCGATGCAGAACTCCGAAAATAATGAATCCAACATATCCTCGACCCCCATCTCACCCACAACCAAGCCCAACGCGTCCGCCGCCGAACGGCACTCTTCGGCGGCAAACACCAATGCCTCGGCATCTCCATCGCTCGTTTCCGCGCGCCGCAACTGCTCGGAGACGCGCTCAAGCCCCGTGAGCGTTGCGGCAAGACCAGCGCGATGCCGCTCGCGCGACCAGGACGCAACCTCTGTCATCCCTGCAAGCGCCTCAATCTCCCGGCTTAGCCGCGCGAGCAATTGATCCATGCCCGACCCGGTCTGCGCTGAGATCGAAGCATCAAATTGGGCCATGGCCTCAGGCGACCGCTCAGTTGCGAGGTCGCATTTGGTCAGAATACGAAGCACGGTGCGCTCACCATGCGATCGAGCTTCGGGATCTTCCTCCGCCTCGCGCAAGCCCAAATCACCGGTTTCGGCGCTTATCAACTTCATCACGATATCAGCGGACTGAGCGCGTGCCGCCGCGCGCCGAACGCCCTCCTGTTCGACGAGATCATCGCTCTCACGTAACCCGGCGGTATCCGCAACGGTGACCGGTACACCGGCCAGAACCAGCGGCACCTCAACAATATCGCGGGTCGTCCCAGCCACCGGAGAGACGATGGCCGCCGCGTGCCCAGCGAGTCGATTGAGGAGTGTCGATTTCCCAACATTGGGGGGACCCACAATCGCGATCGCCAGACCTTGGCGGAGCCTGGCCGCACGCGCCCCCGCCGCAAGCTGCTCTGTTACCTCGCCCTTAAGTGCCACGATCTCCGCAAAAACCGGTTTCAGGACCCCTTCCCCGAGATCTTCGTCGGCAAAATCAAGGATCGCCTCGATCCGCGCCTGGATCCCCAGCAAAGAGCGCCGCCAGCGTGTGAATTGCTGGGAGAGCCCGCCCTCCATTTGCCGTAGCGCCTGACGGCGTTGCCCTGTGGTCTCGGCAACAACGAGGTCCGCAAGCCCCTCAAGCTCCAAGACGTCCATGCGCCCCGCTTCGAAAGCGCGCCTGGCAAATGCGCCGCGTTCAGCAGGCGTCGCGCCCAGCGTGACAAGCCTGGCCGATAGATCGGCAACAACGGCGGGCGACCCATGACAATGGAGTTCGGCCGCGTCTTCACCGGTAAAACTGTTCGGCCCGGGAAACCAAAGCACCAGCCCCTGATCAAGCGCTTCACCACTTTCACCGCGAAAGGTTCGTAAACGCGCCTCACGTGCCTTTGGAACCTGACCGGAACAAATCGTTTCAAGGAGATTGTGCGTAAGGGGCCCGCTGATCCGGATCACCGCGACCGCGGCGGGAACGACACCCGATGCCAATGCAAAAATCGTTTCACGCATCCAAACACCGGATTAAATGCCAAGACAAATACACTAACATATTGATTTAGCTGGTATTTTTACCTGACGCCAAGCCCGCCATCATTGCCTGCCATTGCTTTAGCCCTTCGGACATCTGAGAGCTCCCTAAACTCATCGATGTCATCCAGGTCTTCATCATGGCATCCCAATCTGCAGGATTGAGACTGGTTTCAGCAGCCTCGATCATACGCTTGACGACCGCCTCATGAACCGGTGACAAATCCGGAAGACCGAAGAAGGCACGCGCCTCAGCCGGCGTACAATCGACATTGATCGTCACTTTCATATCGTTATCCTCATCTCCAGTCCTCGCTTACGGATGTATCATGCCCTCACTTTCTCTTCATAGCCCCTTTGGCGATCTCACGCTACACGCAGAAGGCAGGGCACTTGTTGCCCTCGACTGGGGGTGGGGCGGCCAGATCGACCGCTCATCTGTTACAGATGAAAAAGACGCGATCGATACCGAAATCCTTGAAACGGCGAAACGTCAGCTTGACGCCTATTTCGATGGGGACCACCGGAATTTCGATCTCCCACTCGCTCCATCGGGCACACCTCACCAGATCAGGGTTTGGCAGGCGCTTCAAACGGTCCCCTACGGTGAAACAAGAACGTATGGAGACCTGGCTGCGGCAATTGATAGCGGCGCGCGACCGGTCGGCACAGCGTGCGGAAAAAATCCCATTCCGATCATCATCCCCTGCCATCGAATCCTTGGCGCCAATGGCGCCCTCGGCGGCTATAGTGGTGACGGTGGTCCTGAAACGAAAGCCGCCCTCCTCAGGCTTGAGGGCATTGACATTGAACCGACTCATCAACAAAGAAAACTGCCGCTATAGTCTCATAAATCCAAAACCCTGGTCCGAAAGGTATGAAAATATGTCTGACACCACACCGATCACCACAACGCGGGTGGAGATTGATGCCCACGACGGCAGCGGCAGCTTCTCGGCTTATGTCGCACAGCCCCAAGGCCAAGCTGCGAAAGGCGGCATCGTTACAATTCAGGAGATTTTCGGCGTCAACCAGGTGATGCGCGATACCACCGACCATTGGGCACGTCAGGGGTATGTGGCCATCTGTCCCGACCTCTTTTGGCGGCAGGAAGCTGGTGTTGATATCACTGACCAATCAAAAGCTGAGTGGGATAAGGCGTTTTCCCTCTATCAGGGATTTTCCGTCGATAAGGGAATTGAAGACATCGCGGCTACCCTTTCGTATTTACGCGGATCCCTCGGTGCTCAAACCACTGGCGCCGTCGGGTTTTGCCTCGGCGGCCTTCTGGCGTATTTGACCGCAACACGCACCGATGCTGATGTCGCGGTGGGCTATTACGGGGTCGGTATTCAGGATCATTTGGATGAGGCGGCACACATCCAAAAACCCCTCATGCTTCATATCGCCGAAGAGGATGGGTTTGTCGACAAGGCCGCGCAGGCCAAAATGCATGAGCATTTAGATCCGCACGCGGCCGTAACGCTTTATGACTATACCGAATGCGATCATGCGTTCGCCCGCCCTGGTGGCGAGCATTTTGATGCCGAGGCAGCGAAACTTGCGAATGCGCGAACCGCTGACTTTTTCGCCAAACACCTGGGCGGGTGATCAATAACGCAAAAGAAATGTGGCCCGCAAAGTATCTGTGAATACTTAAGGACTCGAATTGGCTTCAGGGGATTCTGACCCTAAACGTTCGTACGGTGCGGGCGGCGCAGCGTCCGCAGGGTTTTCGTCGATAGTCAAAAACAAACGTGCGACCGCAACGATACCAACCACGATCACAATCAGCATACCGAGCGATAGGGCAGACGCCATGGCCGCGAGCATAAATCGTCCTGCGGTGTTCTCTGCAATACCCCGAAACCAGGCGGATATCAGCTGACGCACGGGAGACTCCCTATTCCTCTCATCAATTTGGCAGACCGAGGGTTGAAGACCCCGGACGGCCTATTCGATCTGTTCGACGACGAGCGTTGTCCCTTCCATACCGACAACGCGCACACGGTCTCCGACAGGGATATCTGAATTCGCGCGTACCGACCATTCACTATCGCCAACTTTGGCGCGACCCTCACCGTTCTTTACCGCCTCAGTGATTGATACCGAACGCCCGATAAGCCGTATACCGGCAAGATTGAGGCCTTGCGCCTCGGGCGAACGATCCTGGTCATCAGGCCGGGTATAGCGCTGGCCGAGGATGAGCATCGCTACGGTCGTCAAACCGAAAAACGCAACTTGCCAGACCCAGCCTGGATCAAACACATACGTGATGATGGCAACACCGCCCGCCGCGAAGGCCAGCCACACGAGGTAAACCCCTGGGACGACGGCCTCAAACGCCGCAAGCACCAATGCCGCGGCTGCCCACATCCAGGCGGAGAAAAGAAACGGGATGGCGGCTTCGACAAGACGTGCCAGCATCAGCGATCATCGCGCGTGTTTGGAACGGATGCGCCAAGTGACCCGTTTCCGACACCTGACGTGGTCACGTCAGTTTTCAAAAGCTCGCCAATCCCGCCGAGCGCACCAATCACATTTGATGCCTCAAGCGGCATGAAAATGAGCTTTCCGTTGGGGGAGTTCGCAAACTGCGCCATCGCATCAACATATCGCTGGGCGATAAAATAATTGACGGCTTGCTTGTCCCCCTTGGCAATGGCTTCTGAAACAAATTGGGTCGCCTTTGCCTCAGCTTCCGCCTCACGCTCACGCCCTTCGGCATCGCGGAATGCAGCTTCACGATTGCCCTCAGCTTCCAGAATTTGCGCCTCTTTCTCCCCTTCGGCCTTCAGAATTTTGGACTGTTTTTCCCCTTCGGAGCGTAGGATCTTGCTCTGCCGATCCCCCTCGGCTTCCAGAATTGTCGCGCGCTTTTCCCGCTCGGCCTTCATTTGCCGCGCCATTGACGCAACGATATCGGCCGGCGGCTCAATATCCTTGACCTCGATCCGCGTGACCTTGACCCCCCAGACGTTGGTCGCCTGATCTACCACAGACAAAAGCCGACCGTTGATCGCATCACGGTTTGACAGTGTTTCGTCGAGATCCATAGACCCCATCACCGTACGCAGGTTCGTCGTGGTGAGATTGAGGGTCGCCCATTCAAGATTGGCAACCTCGTAAGCAGCCTGTGACGCGTTCAAAACCTGGAAAAAGACCACCGCATCAACGCGGACCATCGCATTATCTTTGGTGATGATTTCCTGGCTGGGAATGTCGAGCACCTGCTCCATCATGTTGATCTTGTGCCCAACACGATCGAAAAACGGAACAATAACGTGAAGACCCGGCGGAAGCGTTTTGGTATATTTCCCGAACCGTTCAATCGTAAAATTAAACCCCTGCCGGACCTGCTTAACGGCGCTTGCCAGCGTAATCACCGCAAACACCAAAAGCGCGATCACAAAGATTTCCGCACCGCCCAACATAAGCATTCCCCCTATTTTTAATCGCCCACGTCTTTGAAATCGCCAGAGTCTTTGACATCGCCAACGTGTTAAACCGTGACTAAAGCGCGCCTAGTATATGTTCGGCGCTCGACACATGAAAAGCCCCGCCCTCTTCCACAAACAAATCCGACACCACGCCGTCTTTGGCGATCATCGCGAAACGTTGGGAACGTGTGCCCATACCGAACGCGCTGACATCGAGGTCGAGCCCAAGCATTTTGGCAAAGTCCGCATTCCCGTCAGCGAGCATCAAAACCCGGTCTCCGGCACCTTGCGATTTCCCCCAAGCGTCCATCACAAACACATCATTGACCGCGATACAGGCAATCGTATCAACGCCTTTCCCAAGGATTGCATCGGCGTGCTCAATAAAGCCGGGCAAGTGTTTCGCTGAACAGGTGGGCGTAAACGCCCCTGGCACCGAAAACAATACCACCGTTTTTCCCGCGAAAATCTCTTCGATGGTTATCGGTTTTGGGCCCTGGTCGCCCATCGTTGTCAACGTGGCCTCGGGGATTTTTTCACCAACTGCAATGGTCATGGATTTGTCCTTTCTCACTAAATGGGCCTTGGTCAACGTGCGTGCGCCCGGGCGACTGGATTTTCTGATAGGCGATGCACGGGCCGAGCACAACAAGCCTTCTCAAACCTGAGTGTGGTTGGCATCGGGGTGTGACGCTTTCGCAGATGATATACGACGGCTTCGGGGTTGCGATGGGTTCAAAAGCGATGAATACTGAAGAGATGTCGAAAATCAAGCGCATCAGAAAACGCTGAAAACGGATTAAGCATGAGTCATCACTTTCTGGGCGGGCACCTTCTCTTAGCGATGCCAGGGATCGAGGATCAACGTTTCGACCGGTCGGTGATCTATGTCTTTTCGCATACCGAAGACGGTGCCATGGGCTTGATCATCAATAAGCCCTTTGAGCAACTGAATTTTTCAACGCTCCTTGAGCAGCTCTCGATTGATGTCGTGGGCGATGTTGACCATGTGACGGTCCACTCAGGCGGTCCGGTTGAAACCGGGCGCGGATTTGTCCTCCACTCGGCTGACTTTGTTCAGGACAGCACACTCGTAGTCAGCGAGACGGTCGCCTTAACCGCGACGGTTGATATTCTGCGCGCCATCGCCAACGAGAGCGGGCCACGTCATGCACTCCTCGCGCTTGGTTATGCGGGATGGCGCTCAGGCCAGCTGGATGAGGAAATTCAGCGCAATGGTTGGCTTACCGTCGAAGCCGATGAAGAAATTGTCTTTAACACCGAATTAGAACAGAAATGGCCCCGCGCCATGGCAATGCTCGGTGTGGATATCGGGATGCTTTCCCGCGAAATGGGAACGGCTTAGCCACCCGGAAGACTAAGCCGCCTTGGCACTGCCATGGCCTAATCTCAAATAATGCTCGCTCTGCATCTCGATTAACCGCGACACTGTGCGGTCAAACTCAAACGCGCCATCCCCCGCCACATAAAGGTCGGTTGGCGCGCCATCCGCTGCGCAGAGAAGCTTACAATTTTGTTCATAAAGCGCATCGATCAAGGTGACAAAGCGCTTCGCCGCATTGCGCTTATCGGGGCCCATAATGGGAATGCCGACAATGATCAGGGTATGATAGCGCTGCGCAATCGCCAGATAATCGGCCGGGCCCAGGGGTTCCTCGCACAGCCGTTTGAAAGAAAAGACAGCTACACCTTTGCAGTCTTTCGGTACGAAAATTGTGCGCCCTTGAACAATCAGCTCACCTGTGGGCACCTTGTCAGCATCATCCACCGAGCGATCGGTCAGACGGAAAAAGGCCTCGCGGAGCCGTGCGGTGGCCTCATCCCCGTTTGGTACGTGATAATAGCTATCCACGCTTTTGAGCCGGGCGAGCCGATAGTCCACCGGTCCGTTCAACGGCACCACATCGAGTGTATCAGTCAGCATATCAATAAAGGGGAGGAAGAGCTGGCGGTTGAGCCCGTCTTTATAAAGGTCTTCAGGGGGGCGGTTGGATGTCGCCACAACAATCACACCCCGGTCGAATAATTCCTCAAAAAGACGCCCCAGGATCATCGCGTCCGCCACGTCGGTGACATGAAACTCGTCAAAGCAGAGAAGCGTCGCCTGAAGCGAAAATGCCCGTGCCACCGCCGGGATCGGATCATCATCGCCCGCGGCGGCGCCATAACGGATCCGTTCGCTCGGGTCCATCTTGCGAAAGGCGTGGATGGCCGCGTGGACCTCCTGCATGAATGCGTGCAGGTGTGTCCGCCGCTTGGCATTGATCGGTGCCCCCACAAAAAAAAGATCCATGATCATCGATTTGCCGCGCCCGACCCCACCCCACATATAAAGCCCGCGGGGTCCGGTTTTGGGCCCGCCGCCGAGTAGGTTCCAGATCCGCCATTTGCGAATATCGAGCGTGCGAGTGCCGAGCTCTGGATAATCAACCAGCGTTTCATGCAGTTTTTGCAGCGCGACAATCGCACTACGCTGATCGGGATCGGGGCGCACCTCACCATCTTCAATCAGCGCCTCATAGCGCCGCAACGGCCCTGATTCTGAGCCTGCGACCCGCTGGCGGGGAGGAATTGCGCGATCCATCATTCACCGTCAAAGTTTCACACCGACAAGAACGCTCCCTCAAACACCTACCAAAATCAACCCTCGTTCTACGCGCGCTTTCGTGAATAGGAGGCCGCATCCATCGCTTGCCGGGGATATCGAGCAGCGATAGGCTCTCGCCCAGGCATCGTGCGAACATCGATCAGCGAGGCGATACGGTGCATCATTTTTGGGGAGATCATCATGCGCGAAGCCGTCATCGTATCCACCGCCCGCACCGGACTTGCAAAATCCGGACGCGGTAGTTTCAACAACACCCACGGCGTGACCATGGCGGGACACGCGCTCAAGCACGCGCTCGAACGCTCCAAAGTCGATCCGATGCTGATCGATGATGTGATTTTCGGGACCGGCATGCCCGAAGGTGCCACCGGCCACAACATTGCGCGCAATGCCGCGATCAAGGCAGGCATTCCCGAAGAAGGCGCCTGCGGCGTCACGATCAACCGCTATTGTTCATCGGGGCTCCAGGCGATCGCGATGGCGGCCGGACGCGTCATGAACGAAGGGGTCACTGCCATGGGCGCAGGCGGTGTCGAAAGCATCTCACTCGTTCAGATGGGCTCGATGAACATGAAAGACTATATCGAACCCGAGCTTTACAACTCTAATCCTGCGATCTGGATGTCGATGCTGGAAACCGCCGAAATCGTCGCGGAACGCTATGGTATCAGTCGCGAAGCACAGGATGAGTATGCGCTCCAGAGCCAGCAACGCACCCACGCCGCCCAGCAGGCCGGAAAATTTGACGATGAAATTGTACCGCTCAAAGCGGTCTGGAAGAAAACCGACAAAGCGACCGGCGAAACGTCCGAAGTTGAGGTGGTCATCGATCGCGACGAATGCAATCGCCCGCAAACAACGCTTGAATCGCTTGCCGGGCTGCAACCCGTCTTCAAGAACGGTCAGCAGGTCAAGGAAGGAAAGTATATTACCGCCGGCAACGCCTCGCAGCAGTCAGACGGCGCCTCCGCCTGTATCGTGATGGAGGCCAAAGCCGCCGAACAGCAGGGCATTGAACCGCTCGGCTATTTCCGCGGTTTCCAGGTCGCCGCGCTCAAAGCCGACGAAATGGGCATCGGCCCGGTCTTTGCCGTTCCAAAGCTTCTGGAAAAGCACGGCCTCAAGGTCTCCGACATTGATTTGTGGGAGCTCAACGAAGCCTTTGCCAGCCAGTGCCTTTATTGTCGCGACAAGCTCGGCATTGATAACGAGATCTACAATGTCAACGGCGGGTCAATTTCGATTGGTCACCCATATGGCATGACCGGCGCACGCTGTACCGGACACGCGCTGATCGAAGGCAAACGCCGCGGCGCAAAATATGTGGTCGTCACCATGTGCGTGGGCGGCGGCATGGGTGCGGCAGGGCTCTTCGAGGTGATCTAGCGGCCCAGACTATCGCGGGACAGCATTGCGCGCGAGCGTGTCAGCGCGCTCGTTGCCGGGGTCACCCGCATGGCCCTTCACCCAGTGCCATTTGACGTGATGCTGGCCAAGCGCCGCCTCAAGCGCCTGCCAAAGCTCGGCATTCTTCACCGGCTTTTTGGCAGCGGTGCGCCAGCCGTTTTTCTTCCATCCGTGGATCCATTTGGTGATGCCATCGCGGACATAGGTGCTATCGGTATGAATATCGACCGTTGATGGACGTTTGAGCGCTTCAAGCGCCGCGATCGCGGCCTGCAGCTCCATCCGGTTATTCGTGGTCTCCCACTCACCCCCCGAAAGTTCTTTTTCATGCGGCCCCGACATTAAAAGCGCGCCCCACCCGCCTGGGCCGGGGTTGCCGCTGCAGGCCCCATCGGTATAGATCGTCACCTGGGGCCGGGTCATGTACGCACCGCCTTTTGAAAGACCGCTGCGTTATCCATCAAGCGAAAAAACCGTAAGCGGTCGGCAAAAGGCTTCGGATCTTTCGGCTTGACCAGCGCATCGGTTGCAGGATGGAGCGCATCAAACCGGCGGGTCAGCAAAAACCGCAGTGCCGCCGCGCGCAGCATCATCGGTAACGCCGTTTCTTCCGCGTCGGTTAACGGGCGTTCCCCGGCATATCCTGCCAGCAACGCATCGGCAATTGGCTTTCTCATCATCACACTGTCACCGCCCTCGACCATCGCCCAACTATTGATCATCACGGCGATATCGTAAACGAAGGCCCCGGTGGCCGCGAAATAAAAGTCTATCATCCCGGTCACCTCGTCCCCCGTGAACAGCACATTATCGGGGAAAAGATCGGCGTGAATAATCCCATGGGGCAGTTGTTGAGTGTCAGCAGCACTCCAGAAGTTGCGCTGCGCAACTCTTTCGCTATCGACAAGTTCGCGTTCGGGGTAAGTCTCGTCCTTCTCGGCACACGCGGTTCCAAGCCGATCCCACCCCTCGAGCATCAGCGTATCATCGCGGGCGAGCTTCGTTTCCGAGAGGGCAAGATGAAAGCGCGCCAACAGCGAACCCGCGGCCCGCGCCTGAGCCGTCGAAGGTGAGGAAACCGAGACACCGTTCAAAAACTCAATCAGGCAGGCCGGTCGACCTTCGATCGTCCGCAGCGCTTCCTTGTCTCGCGCGAGGATCGGACGTGGAATCGGCAAACCCGCCGCCTGGCCTTGGGTCATAATA
>JBCDDR010000061.1:0-13051 GCA_039180205.1 Pseudomonadota bacterium
GCGACACATAGACGTCGGTGCCAAGCATCGCCTCGCGCGTGCGATTTTCTAAGTCCCGGCGAACGTCAGCCAGTGTGCGCCCGGCAGCTGGAACAGGCTTGAATTCGCTCAGGATCAAGCGGCCCTCGCTGTCTACGGGGAGAATATAGCTGCCGCTTTCGTTTCCCTGGAAGATGACGACAACTTCGTCACCAACGCCAAGCACATACTGATCGGATGCACGCCCAACCAGGGTTTGCGGATTTGGCGGTGGCGCATCAAAAATCTGGTATCCAAACTGGCGTAACTCCGGGTTTCGAAGCCGGTCTCTGACATCCTTCTCGATGACCGACGGCACATATTCCTCTTCCGGCATCTCGCGTGGGATCTGAAAGGTGCGCTGTTCAGGCACTTGCGGGATCGGTTCAGGCGTTGGCCGGTTCCGGCTCTGGTCAACTGGCGAGGGATCTCGCCGTGGCCCCTGTTCCTGTTGCTGCCGCTGTAGTTCCTGAAGGACCTGGGGCGGCAGGGTTTGGGCAAACGACGGATTTGCCCCCAGGAGAACGACAAGGCTTCCAGCGATACCAGCGAAAAGGGTGCGAAGACGCCTTCGGTTCACCATTTTCTTCTCCTTTGTGATCGGCTCGAGGCGCATCCGCGACGGGGCTTGCACCGATCACACCTCTGCCGCGAATTGTTTTGCAGCTTGGCCGGTCGGGGTCAAGCCATGCCCTCACGCATTACGGGCGATTTTGGCCACCGGAAGGCCGACCCTGAAAAACGATCGGTATTTGTCATCTGCCCGCCATACAAAAAAGATAGCGTCAAGAAAATTCAGGAAACAAAATCCTTGAGACGAGGCAGCAATATGACCGGACCCAAAAAAAACAGAAACGACAGAATGTTTGGCCTGTCTCGACGACGCGTATTACAAGGGGTGGCAGGGGCGGCGGCCCTCGCCCCTCTTGTCGGCTGCGGAACAGAGGCCCAACGCGGGTCCTTTCCCCAGGGCGTGGCAAGCGGTGATCCTTTACCTGACCGCGTCATCCTGTGGACCCGGTTCCTGCCAGACGTGACCGAGCAAAAGCTACCACAGGAAGTTGCCGTCGCATGGCAGATTGCGAGTGACGAAGGATTTTCAAATATCATCAGTTCGGGGACAGCATCCGCCAATGCCGACCGTGACTATACGGTGAAAGTTGACGCGACCGGCCTGACCGCTGGGACGAGGTATCTTTATCGTTTCATGGTCGGCGATCAGATTTCGCCCGTTGGCCAAACACGCACAGCGCCGGAGGGGGCGGTTGACCGTTTGTCGCTCGCCGTCGTGAGTTGCTCAAACCTGCCTTATGGGTATTTCAACGCCTATGCCGACATCGCGCAACGCGCCGATATCGATCTTGTGGTGCATCTTGGCGACTATCTTTATGAGTATGGCCGCGGAGGATACTCACGCGATGTGATTGAAGAGAAAGGCCGCGTGGTCTTTCCCGAGGGGGAGATGATCACGCTTGACGATTATCGCCTTCGCTATGCGACCTACCGGAATGACCCCGACCTGCAAGCCGTTCATGCCCGCCATCCCTTCATTGTGGTGTGGGATGACCATGAGATCACTAACGATTCATGGACTGACGGCGCCCAGAATCATGATGACAGCGAGGGCGATTTTGCCGTCCGCCGTGCCGCCGCTGCGCGCGCCTACCGCGAATGGATGCCTATCCGCGACGTACCGGGCACCCCCAATGATCAAATTTACCGCAGTTTTGATTGGGGTAATCTCGTTTCACTCATCATGCTCGATACCCGAATTATAGGAAGGAACGAGCAACTCGATTATCGCCGTGACCTCACCTATGTCTCAGCGCCTTTTGACATCTCAGACCCTGAAAATCCCAAACAAATCGAGGACATATCCAAACTCGCAGAGCTTCCGGGCGACGCTGTCAAAACGCTCCCCATCCCCTTTGACATGACCCAATCGCCGCCCGCGCCGGTGACAGATGCCAAGGCGATTGCCGCTTTTGACCCAACGAAGCCGACCCCTGGGTTAAGCCCCATGCCCGACGTAAAAGCGTTTCGGGAAACCCATCTTGATCGGCCTGAGCGCACCTTACTCGGCGCCGATCAGGAAAGCTGGCTTGATGAAACACTCGAGCAATCGGTCAAAAAAGGTGTTCGCTGGCAGGTCCTTGGGCAACAGGTCCTCGTGGGCAATCGCGGGATCCCGCCCAATGTGGGCACGATCCTTGAGACCGACCGCAAGACCTATATCGACGGCCCGACAGCTCAATTGCTCGGTCTGCTTACTGCACTCGGGTTGCCGATGAATATGGATAGCTGGAACGGCTATGGCGCAGCGCGCGCCCGTCTCCTGCAGAGTTTGGAAACGAAGGCGGCGAATGCGATTATCCTTAGTGGCGACACTCATAATGCCTGGGCATTTGAGCTAACGAACGATGACGATGCGCCCATTGCGGCTGAATTTGCGACCCCCGGGGTTACCTCTCCCGGACTGGAGTTCTATTTCCCGGCGAAGCCCGAGGCGCTCGCCCCTGCCCTCGTCGCCACCAACCCCGAGCTCAAATGGTGCAACACAAAGGATCGCGGATACGTGGCTCTCACACTCACACCCGATGATGCGCAGTGTGAATTTGTCATCCTATCGAACACTGATGATCGGAATTATGAAACGACCATTGCACAGCAGATCAGCCTCGCCCCGCAAGATGCCCCGGGCGTTGGGCCCCTGGTATTGAATGACGGCGCGAGCGGCTAAAGGGGATCCCGCCTTAGCGGCTGGGTAAGGCAATGAACACTGCCACCGCCGCGTGAAAAGCAATCGAGCGGCACATTGATAACGTGGAGCCCTGCCTCACGCATGGCTTCGTTCGCTTTGATGTTGTGCGGCGGCGAGACCACCCGCCCACCGCCTAGTGCGAGTGCATTGCAACCCAGCGCCATGGTTTCGCGAAAACTGACCGGCAAGATTTTGATACCATGAGCCTCCAACCAGTCGATCAATTGCGGATCGAGGGCATCCACGCAGGCAAGGGCCATATCGGGCGCGACCATTGAAAAAAGCACATCGAGATGGAGGAAATGTTCGGGAAAAGGATAAATCAGCGTTTCCCACCCTTCTGCGGCGAACCAGCCCGAAATCTGTTCTGCCCCCTCACGCGATGTGCGGACCCCTGACTGCCCGACCAGAAAAAGCCCGGGACGGATCACATGAATATCGCCCCCCTCCAGGGTACCCAGCGTATTATGGTGCCAAATCGGGATATCATTCTGCTGGTAAAAGGTAAGGACTGCCGACCATTCGCCGCGACGTTCCACCCGGGCGAGTTGATTGATGACCGCTCCCCACGGGGTCATCTGGCTTGAATCGCGGGTAAAGGTCTGAAAGGCAAGCCCGGGTTCGAGATCGAGGAAATGGCATCGCACCTCAGCCGCCTCAAGTGCCGTGACCAGTCCGTCATACTGTCGATTGGCAAGGTCGATATCGAGCGGGGTTTGCGCATCGAGGGTCGCCTTGGCGACCGCGTTCACGGCTTCCCACCGGTAGTGCGTGGGCCGGGCAAGCAAAACATCGCGTAAGACGCCGGTCTCGGATGTAATCCCCCATAGGGTGTCTGATCGCACTTCGTTCTGCTCTGATAGCGCCATTTTGCCTGTCCCCCTCGATTTTTTGATTTTCGCCCGTCCGATTTTATTCGGCAGAGATTGGTTCCTGCTGTTGTGGCGGCAGGCGATCTATGGCATTCAGGTCGGCTTTTTTCCAGCATGCTTTTTTAACGAGGGGCAAAGCTTCTGCCCCATCATGGACAATAATCTTATGTTAAGCGCATCGATCCGCCGCGATATTCGTCGCACATTGGCCCTGGCTGGGCCGATGATGATTGCGCATGGCACACCCATGATGGTGTCGACGATCGATACAATCATGGTGGGGCGCGCGGCGACTGACGAGTTGGCCTATCTGAGCATCGGGCGCGCACTTTTGTGGATCGTTGCCGTGGTCTGTTTTGGATTGATTTCCGGGATCACGGTGTTCATTGCCCGTGCAGACGTCGCGGAGAGACAAAGTGAGTGCGGTCAGTTCTGGCGGCAAGGGTTGATCTATGCGGCAGGCCTCGGCGTCGTTGCGGGGGCTGGGCTCGCACTTATTTCAGATCCGCTTTTTCATGCGCTTGGCCTGGCGCCTGCGCTGGCGGATGAGGGGGCCGATTACGTAAAGGCGGTCGCCATCGGTTTCCCTTTCATGATGGCGTTGGGCGCTTCCTTTGGCTTTCTGGAGGGCGTGAGCAAACCCTGGCCCGGCATGATTATTATGCTGAGCACGTTGCCGCTCAATATCGGATTCAACGTGCTGCTTATCTATGGTGCCGGTCCCATCCCGGCGATGGGTGCAACGGGTGCAGGCATCGGCACGGCGCTATCGCAGTTATCGGGCGCAATCATCATTTTGGTGTATCTGAATGTCGCAAAAGGTCTTGAGCGCTACGGCGTGCAAGGCATTCCCATAAGGCGTTGGCTTGATAACTGGTCCAAAGGGGCAGCAATGCGGCGCTTTGGCATTGCGCCGGGGCTTGCCACCGGACTTGAATTTCTCGGCTTTACCTCGCTCACCTATTACTCCGGACTGATGGGTGTGGTGCAGACAAGTGCGTTCAACGTTGTTGTCTCACTGCATTTCTTCAGCCTCATCGTATGCATCGGCATGGCGACCGCAAGTTCGATCCGCGTCGGCAATGCGGTCGGTCGAAAAGACGCGGCAGGCGTTGAGCGCGCCGCATTGGTGGCAACGACTCTCGGCGTGATCAGCATTACCCCATTCGCCGCAATCTACCTGATTGACCCGGGTCTCGCGGTAGGGATCTATACTGAAGACGCCGAAGTCCTGCGTCTTGCCAGCCAATTGATGCTCATACTGGCCCCTTTCATCTTTTTTGATGCGCTTCAGTTCATTATTCTCTTCAGCCTTCGCGCCGCCGGGGATGAGGTCATGGCCTCGATCCTCCAAATCATGAGTATGTGCGGGGGTATGCTTGTCGGCGGATGGATACTCGCGTTTCCACTCGGCCTCGGCTCGGTCGGGCTCGTCTGGTCGCTGATTGTCGCCATTGTCGTCGCTGCCCTTCTGCTGGGCAGTCGGTTTTTCGTGGTTCAGCGGCGTCTCGAACGCACGCAGGTCTTCCCCGATATCTACTGATCAGCGCGGTACCGGTTCGGGTGAAATTGTTCGGATCGGATGGTCAGGACGATTTATTTCCGAACACCTTTTTCAGGATTTCACTCGATTGCTGAAGCGGGTTCGCACGGATTTTCTTCTCTTCTTCGGCGACATAGTAGAAAATACCATCCATTGCTTTCCCGACCACATGACCCGTCAGGTCGGTATCGATCTTGGGGGCGAAAGGAACCTGGTCGTAGCGCTCGGTGATCTGATCAAGTGCTTTGAGCGCTCCAACATCGCTGAGCGCACTTGATACGATGGGTCTCATTTCTCCACCAAGAGCCTCGCTGGTTTTTTCTCTGAAATATTGGGTTGCCGCGGTATCGCCGCCATTGAGAATCCCAAAAGCATCCTCAACCGTCATCTCCTGAACGGCGCCGACAAACAGTGCGCGCGCCTTTGGCGTTGCTGCCTCGGCGGCGGCATTCATGCGGGTTTTCAGGTTATCCATCAATCCGCCGGCCCCAAAGCGCGACAGCGTGGTATCAACCTTTTGCAAAGTGGCGGGGAGCGGGATCCGTATCAGGTCGTCATTCAGGAACCCGCCTGCGGTTCCAAGCTGCGAAACCACCCGGTCGGTGCCGACCTTGAGCGCCTCTTTGAGACCCTTCACCACATCGCCCTCGGTCAAGGCAGCGGCTTCGTCGGAACCCAGCATTTTTTTGAGTTTGTCGAAAATACCGGCATTCGCACCATTGATCGGGAGCAAACATGTGGCGCCGACCGCTCCGCCAAGTACGATCATTTGCCGCCGCGAAAGCGTCGACCCGGCTTCGATGATTTGACCCACACTGTTTTTATCTTGCTCTGCCATCACTTTGCCCCCGCAAACGCTTATCAGGATATTTCTTAAACATTAGGTATGACATAGCCTGAGCGCGATAGCCAATCTCATCCTACAATCGGACAATTGACTCACGACGCGAATCCGCATTCTTTACGTCGATGGGTGAGTTGAGCAGTCCGCCACCGGGAAAATCACTTTGATGCAAATTTGATGCAAAAGGGGAAACAGCATCATGAATATTTTTGATATGATCGGCAGCACGAATAATGGCCAGGCGATCGGCCAGTTGGCGCGCCAATTCGGCGTAAGCGAAGACCAGGCGAATGCCGCGCTGAAAAATTTGCTCCCTGCCGTCGCGGGCGGTGTGAAAAAGAATACCCAGGATGCGAGCGGCATGGGGGCACTGCTTCAGGCACTCGAACGCGGCAATCATGACCAGTATCTCGACCAGCCAGAAGCTTTGGAACGCGAAGAGACCGTGCAAGATGGCAATGCGATCCTTGGGCATATCTTCGGCGACAAGCAGGTGAGCCGGGATGTCGCCGCAACGGCGTCTCAACGCACTGGGCTGGACACCGGTATTCTGAAAAAGATGCTGCCGGTCGTGGCGAGCCTTGCAATGGGAGCAATGGCCAAGCAAAGAAAAGCCGCAGCACCGCAATCACAAAGCCAGGGTGGCGGGCTCGCCGATATGATCTCCGGACTCGCCGGCGGCCAACAAGGCTTACAACAATCAGGCCTTGGCAGCCTTTTGGATATGGATGGTGACGGTTCGGTGGTTGATGACGTGATCGGCCTCGCGGGCAAGCTATTCCGATAGCCCATCCGCGTCGCTCCCAATTTAGCATCCGGTGTGAGGACCTATCCAGGAGATAGGCACGGGTCTTTGACTGGAAAACGCCCCGTTCAGCGGCGAAAGCGAGGTTTAACCGCGCTCGTCGCAGCAGCCATATTGAGGGATTTTGGGAAGCCTCAGGCTAAAAAGTGTCAGACGGTCGGGGCGACATAGAACGCTGATATCCACATCAAGAATGGTCCCGAGTGCCGCAATCGTGCGTAGGCCGTACCCGCGTTCGAGATGATCGTGCGTACCGTCTGCGACGGCCTTACGGAAATCAGAGACACGCTTGCGCGACATACGCCCGCCATCGTCCCATACGTCAATTTTGGCTTGCCCGATGTCGAGCTCATTGATGCGCAGGACAACAGACCGACGCGCGCCATGTTCAATTGCGTTGCCGACCAGGTTCTCGATCATCCGCGATATGATCGTTATGTCGGTATGCACGATGAATTCTTCGCATTGCTGATCAAAGGTGAGCGTGATGCCCCGGTTCGCCGCAACCGCACGAAACCTGCGAAAAATTTCGTCAGCCACAGGAACCAAATCAACCTCATGACAATCAATCGGTTCGATTGATTGGGCAACTCGTTCAAGTTGATAAAGACTGGCAATCCGCCGATCGAGCGTGGTGGCTGCAAGCAAAAGATCGGCAAGTTGCTGGCGATACCTCATTGATGCAGCACCTGTCTGTGGTTGGGATTGGACGATTTCAGCGAGCGAAACGACGCCGCGGCTGAGCTGTCGTAAATCATGATGCGCCGATACAAGCGGCGAATGGGCCGAAAGGGCCTGTCCAGGGGCGATTTGTGCGAACGCACCGTTATTCGCTGAGTGAGCGCCGGGATGAGCGCGGGGAGAAGTCTGATGAGGCTCTGATGCGCCCGCCGCATTTTCCGGCGCGATGGATATCGAGGTCGTGTCATCTTCGCTGGCGCCATTAACACTGGCCGTGTTCTGAGATAAATCCGCTTGGGATACGCTCTGGTGAGCCGATTTCTCGGTGCCGCCACCGCGAGCCCTATCAGGATGGCTCTGCCTTTCCATTCCCGGCTCAAGCGGCATAAATGGCTCCTGGCGACACGTTACGCATACCCTGTCCCAATCTAACTCGTCACCACACAAGCGAGGTCAGCAATACACAATCGAATGCTCTGACCAAACTATCGGTTGCCCCACCAATAATATTTCACGAGGTACGTCTACATATGGACATTGATCAAGCTGATATTTTGATTGGCCCATATGGCAGCCTTCGTTCGGTTATCAACATCAAGCGCCTTCAAAATCGCTGACACATGAATACGGACCGTATTTTCGGACATTTCCAGCATTTTTGCGATATCGCCATTTGAATGGCCGCCAGCGAGGTAAAACAGAACTTCGCGTTGGCGACGGGTCAGGTTTACTTCCGACCAATCGCGACCATGAACCGACATCGAGCCCCGGCCCGCCGAATGCTGATCCTGCTGATCATCCGAGCGAACCATCGCCATTAAATTGGGCGGCAGATAAATGTCTCCATCTAGGATGCGCGGCAATGCAGCGGTTACAGTCTGCGGTGCGGTCGATTTTGGCACATAGGCTGTGGCACCGAGTTCAATCGCCTTCAGTGCGGTTGAGCGATCTTCGATCATGCTGAAGATCATGATCGGCGCGGTGGGGCTTTCCTGACGGAGTTGGGCTAACCCTTCAACCCATTTGTGACCGGGGATAAGCAGATCGGTTACGATGAGACTGAGTGTCCCGTTGCTGCGCACTGCCGTTATCGCATCCTCGAAATTGTCGACTTCCCCGATTTCGTCACCGGGAAAAAACGACTCGATCAGATGGCGCAAACCAGCGCGACTTACCCAATGATCGTCGATCAACAGAACTTTCATATTCGACCCTAAATTCGTCACCAATTTGTCGCATTGCGTACGCGCGACCGCCAGACTGAAGTGGTTGCAGTGGACCAGAGTTACCGGAGATTCAAGGACCTCCCACCTGAACCGTCGAAGGAAGTGAGCTTGGGAGGAAACCGACAACTATGGTCGGTTACGTCCGATCACGAAGGATCTCGGCTAGACCATTTCACCTATAGCTTTATGTGTAATACTTAGACTAACCCCGCGGTTTGTCTAGTATTTAATTTCTTTTGTGTGTTTGTATTGTTTTGCAGAATCTTTGATCGAGGGTTTTCAACGATGACCACGGCTTCCCACAATCGTTCCAATTCAGATCCGGACGGACATGGTTCCAACAAAGACAGGCCAGACTGCGAGACTCATCCCGAGCCCGCTGAAACAGGGGCCACGGTCGCGGCTGAAATCATAGCCATCGGCAAACCGAAAGCGCGTGATCACCAGCGCTATGTCGAACAGATTAGGGTTCGGGAAGCGCTTGATTTGAAACCCGGCGAAGTTGACCGGTTCCAAGGTGCCGCGCTGATGATTGGCATGATGGAAATTGAAGATGAAGAAAATTAATCGGTCCTGACCCCAGATAGGCACAGTTAGGCTAAGATAGGCCCAGTTAGGCACAGATTGGCTAAGATAGGCCCAGCTAGGCACAGTTAGGCACAGTTAGGCCCCGTGAGGCCAAGATAGGCATGTGTGATCTCAACCCCGCTTTCGTCACTTGCATTCCGGCCACGGTTCAATAAGGCTTGCGCATTAAGAAAAAGCGGTGGGTAGTCTCGCTTGAGAAGGTTGCGAAGCGGAAAGATAAGATGGCAGGGTCTTCAGGACGCAATCTGAAATGGTGGGAATTGGCCAAGCGTCAAACGGGCCTGAGCAGCGATCAAAAACACCCGTTTCAGATCCAGCGAGAGTCGATCCCGATCGTTCTGGTGCCCGGGATTATGGGGTCAAAGCTCAGAAAAACTTCGGGCAAAAAGAGTATTTTTTCTCCCACCGGCGATATCGCCAGCTGGATCTTCCTTGGCCCAAGCTCGCGACGGCGAAGATTGCTTGGCAAGCAAGCCTTTACCCCGTCCTATCTTGAGCCCAAGGTCGAAGATGGCGACAAAAAAGGTTGGAGTGGGCTCTTCACCAGTGCTTATGCCCCGTTTCTCGAATATATCGAGGCAAGCGATTTCGGGAAACTTGCACCGATCTTTTCCTTTCCCGCTTATGCCGCCCCCTATAACTGGACAGCATCGAACAAAACCTCAGGAGAAAAGCTTGCGGCACGGGTGGACGAGGTCATGTCAATCGAGCGTGAAGCCGGGCTCATCTGCGATCGCGCAATCATCCTGACCCATTCAATGGGCGGGCTTGTCACACGCGGTGCGCTTGCGAATAACGGACTTGAGGGGAAAAGCCTCGGCGTCATCCACACCGTGATGCCAACGGTTGGCGCACCGCAAAGCTATGTGACAGTCAAGAAAGGCGGCTCTTTCCCCATCAGTATTTATCAAGGCGGTAGCCCGAAACATACCGTGCCGTTGATCGGGAACGCACCCGGCCCGCTTGAGCTTCTCCCCACGAATGATTTCCGGACGAACGATGGCGATGCCGACTGGCTCAAGGAACTCAAGGATGATGGCAAGCCGGGGGAAAGTTTCCCCAAGACCGATGACGTCTATTCCGAGATTTATCTGAACCGTAAAAATCTTGAACGGCTGCTTGATCCCGACTTGCTTGGGGCGGGGTATAAAGCATCATCGCCGCGCGCGCCTGACCCGTGGGATCTTTACGTCGAGAATATCAATGTGGCCAAAAGCTATCACGCCGGCGTAGGTATGAAAAAGCACGCCACAACCGCGCTTGTTTATGGGAAAGGGACCGGTCACAAAACCTATGATCGGGTAGAGTTCGAGGTCGGTACCCCGAACTGGTTTATGCGTACATTCGTGGGCGCGCCCGAAGAACGGATGGAGATCGAAAAACCAAAGGGCAGCGGTGATGGCACCGTTCCCGAGGCATCCGCTGCCGTTTTCGAAAAAGACCTTGCAGCAAGTGATGTTCTGGCGGTGACAAACGTTGAACACCAACCGGCGCTCAACAATGGCGGTATCCGCACATTCATTCTTACGCAAATCAAGATGATGGCTGAGGCTTGGCGTGATGAGCGCCTATCGAGCAGTTAGCAGGCGTGCGAGCGCTCGTCATTTTATTGATCGCGTCGTTGTTGGGCGGATCATGTGAGGGAAAAGTCGACATGGGTGACACAACTGGGTTGACGACATACTGTGTTGGCCGCCAAACGATTGATGTTCCAAACGATGCGCGGTTCAAAGGACAGTCAAACGTGTTTTGGGGCTCGACCATCGAGCGGATTGGGGATGCAACCCAGACAAGTCTTGCGTCGCTGGTGGACGAAGCACGGGCGCGCATCATGGACATACCGCCACCCAAGGGGCTTGCCTCGCCGTTTATTTCAGAACGCCGCGGGGAAAACGGCCGTTTCTGGTCGTCGGTCTATTACCCGAACGGCATAGCCGGGGGGGTTGCCGCTTACGAAACACTGAGCGTAAACGAACCGCACCTTTATCGCTCGACGGGAACGATCTCGGCATCAAAAGCAGACTTGAGCTATGAATTCGAGCGGAAGATTGCCAACGCGATTTCTGCCACCGAACTTCCCGTCCCTCAGGAAGAAGGGTTTTGCATCGATGGCGGGATCATTCGCCTCCCCACCACCTATGCTGAAGAAGCTGAGCTCGTTTTCCTGCTCGCCGACGCGATAGAGTTGGTGATTGAAACCGAGACAGTTGATGAGCCCAACACCGAAACCGCCCTCGCCATGAAGGAATCGGGGCTTCGTGGCCTCGAGGTCGAGGGATTTCGACCCAAGGTTTTGCGCGAAGGAAAACGCGACCTGAACGGACGAGAAGGCGATGAACTCATCGTTCAGGTCGAGGATGCGGAGGGTCTCTTTGTTTGGGAGTTTCCGGGCAAACCCGATGACGGCAAGGATCCTTTCATAGCGATCCGCGCGACCATTCCCCTAGGCGGTGATTATGAGGCCGCGCTCGCCCTATGGGATCTTATTCTGCCGACGCTTCGCCCACGCGGGTAAAAACGAATAGGTCATCTTTCGACAAATCAGCGTTGAAGCTATACCCATCACGGTCGAAGCCCTTCAGACCCGATGCGCTGCCAATTGCCTCGTCAATAATGTAACGCGCCATCGCGCCGCGCGCATTTTTTGCAAAAAAGCTGATCATGCGCGGCTTGCCGTCGCGGATTTCCTTAAACTGACACGTAATCACAGGCTTTTTGAGCTGCTTGACGTCAACCGCCTTCCAATATTCCTGGCTTGCGAGATTGACGATGACCTGTTCGCCGGGCGCGTCTTCTGCATTGAGCGCTTTGGCCAGCTTTGGGCGCCAAAAGGCATATAGATCATCCGCCCGCCCCACTTTGAAGCGAGTGCCCATCTCAAGCCGGTACGCCTGCATCAAATCGAGCGGGCGCAGCAGACCATAGAGCCCCGAGAGAATCCGAATATGTGTCTGGGCGCGCTCCCGTTCGGCATCGTCCATCGTTTCCGCCTTAAACCCAACATAGACATCGCCCTGAAACGCATAAATCGCGGGCCGGGCGTTCGCCTCGGTGAAGGGAAGCGAAAAGTCCTGAAAGCGCTGATGATTAAGCGTCGCCAGGCTTTCGCTGATCCCCATCAGTTTGGTAAAGTCGCGGGGCTTCAACCCCTTCGCCTTTTTCGCGATTTTCGCAGCGTCATCGAGAAATTCCGGCGCCGTGGGGTTCGCACTGGAAGCCGGGAAAGCATCGCTTTCAAAATCAAGTTTTTTCGAAGGCGACAATAAAATCAGCACAACAACACTCCCATCAAGAACGGTTCTTTCGGTCTGACCAACAAGGTGGTATGGCAATCGCAAAAGTGAAGCCGCAGGTAAAGGGACAAGCGAGGTTCAGGGTCATTTAGGCCCCGACCGAGACAGCTTTGTTGCCGTCGCCAATCCACATGCGCTTCCGGTTCCAGGGGAGAACAACCTACCATGTCTGACAGCAGCAATTATAAAAAACGCGCGATCGGAAACCACCGATTAAGCCCGCAAACCCAGATGATGGGCTATGGCTTTTCGCCAGAATTATCAGAAGGGTCGCTGAAACCGCCGGTATTCCTGACCTCGACCTTTGTGTTTGACAGCGCCCAGCATGGCAAGGATTTTTTCGATTTCACCGCGGGCCGGCGTGAACCTGGGCCCGGGGAAACCGCCGGGCTTGTCTATTCGCGGTTTAACAACCCAAAC